>NZ_JASJXN010000023.1:0-73044 GCF_035018705.1 Undibacterium sp. RTI2.2
GGTGACACACTAGGGTGGAAACTTTTGGACGCTGTTTCCACCCCTAATCTGGTAAGTATTGCACGCTGTTTGACAGCTGGGGCTATGGAGTGCCACCCAGTGGACGGCGGCAGCACTGGGATATCAGATGCGCCTCGGCGCGCCATGGTTCGACCTGTTTGGCACGCCGATCTATCACCCGTGGCGGCTGTTCGAGTGGTGGTACTTCTTCGACGCCTATGCACCCAACATCTTCCTGCGCGGCGGTGCAATCGCCGCGTGCAGCGGCTTAGCCGGTGCCATGGTGGCCGTCACCATGTCGGTGTGGCGCGCACGACAATCCAAGCTGGTCACGACCTACGGTTCGGCACGCTGGGCGCTGCCCGCTGAAATCCGCAGTTCCGGGCTGACCGGCCCTGCCGGCGTTTTCCTGGGCCGCAAAGATGGCGACTACCTGCGCCACGAAGGTCCCGAGCATGTGATGGCCTTCGCGCCCACCCGCTCCGGCAAGGGTGTCGGCCTGGTGGTGCCGACACTGCTTTCGTGGCCCGGCTCCGCCGTCATCCACGACATCAAGGGCGAAAACTGGACTTTGACGGCCGGCTGGCGCTCGCGCTTCTCGCACTGCCTGCTGTTCAACCCGACCGATGCACGCTCGGCCGCCTACAACCCGCTGCTCGAAGTGCGGCGCGGCATGCACGAAGTGCGCGACGTGCAGAACATCGCCGACATCCTGGTCGATCCCGAAGGCGCGCTGGAGCGGCGCAACCATTGGGAAAAAACTTCGCATGCACTGCTGGTCGGCGCGATCCTGCATGTGCTCTACGCCAACGAAGACAAAACGCTGCGTGGCGTCGCCAATTTACTGTCCGATCCGGCCTGCCCGTTCGAGGTGACGCTGCACCGGATGATGACGACACGGCACCTGGGCGAAACAACGCACCCGGTTGTCGCATCAGCGGCGCGCGAGGTGATGAACAAGAGCGAAAACGAACGATCCGGTGTGCTGTCCACCGCGATGAGTTTCTTGGGCCTGTACCGCGATCCCACTGTGGCCGAAGTCACGTCGCGCTGCGACTGGCGCATCGCCGACTTGATTGATGCCGATCACCCGGTGTCGCTGTATTTGGTGGTGCCGCCCTCGGACATCAGCCGCACCAAGCCCTTGATCCGCCTGATCCTCAACCAGATCGGGCGACGCCTGACCGAGTCGCTCGACGGTTCGGACGGCATCGCCCGCCGCCACAAGTTGCTGCTGATGCTCGACGAGTTTCCGGCACTGGGTCGGCTCGACTTCTTCGAGTCCGCCCTGGCCTTCATGGCGGGCTACGGACTGCGCGCCTTCCTGATCGCGCAGTCCTTGAATCAGATAGACAAGGCCTACGGCCAAAACCATTCGATCCTCGATAACTGCCATGTGCGCATCGCGTTCGCCACCAATGACGAACGAACGGCCAAACGCATTTCCGAAGCATTGGGCACCGCAACCGAATTGCGCGCGCAGCGCAACTACGCGGGCCATCGCCTGGCCCCGTGGCTCGGTCACTTGATGGTATCGCGGCAAGAGACGGCACGACCGCTACTCACACCCGGCGAGGTCATGCAACTGCCGCCCGACGACGAGGTGGTGATGGTGTCCGGTCATCCACCGATCAGGGCGCAAAAAATTCGCTACTACCTGGATGCGAATTTCAAGACGCGCATGCAGCCGCCGCCGCCATTGCAACTCGGGCACTACGCCGACGCACCGCCATTGCGGCCAGACGATTGGACCGGGCTGGCTATACCCGCCCCCGCCGCACCGACTTCCGGCTTGGTCATCCCCGCACACGGCGGGGCCATCGACGACGGCGGCCACCAGCAGCAGCCGGAACTGTCCGAAGTCGTATTCACGCCGGAACCAGAACACGCAATGGACGACCTGGGCCTGTTCGATGACGACGATTTGTCGCTGCCCACCCAGCTCGATCCACGCCTGCTACGCACGGCGCGGCTAGCCGCACTTGACCCTGATGACGGGATATCCCTATGAGCCGCACACGCCTGAACCTTTTCATCGAACACGAGCACGCCAAGCGGCTCGACGAGCTGGCGACCATGAAGGGCTTGTCCAAGTCCTCCATCATCGCCGCCGCGCTGGCCTCGTTCCTGTCGCCCGACTCCGGCGACCAGCGCGAAGCCGCCATCGCCAAGCGATTGGATCGACTATCCCGCCAGCTCGACAAGCTGGAGCGGGATCAGAACATCCTGATCGAGACGCTGGCGCTTTATGTGCGCTACTTCCTGACCGTCAGCACGCCGGTGCCGGAAGCGCATCAGGAAGCGGCCCGCGCTCAGGGGCGCGCACGCTTCGAGCAGTTTGTCGAACAACTCGGTCGGCATTTGCTGCGCGGGCGCAGCCTGGTCAAGGACGTGGTGGAGGAAATCCAGCCCGACCCCAGCCAGTTCTTCGGCCAGCAAGAAAACGCTCACGCCGCAGCGCCTGCCGACGAAGCTGCGGGAGCACCGTCATGAGCAACCCGCCGCGCGATCAGGGCTTGTCGGCCTCGCTGGCATTGGAACGTCGCGTGCGCATGCTGCGCACGGCGATGGGGCCGGACATCGCCAAGGCCTTGAACGACCCCGACGTGGTGGAAGTCATGCTCAACCCCGACGGTTCGTTGTGGATCGATCGACTGAGCAGCGGGCGCGAACCGCTGGGAGTCAGCCTCACGCCCGCCGACGGCGAACGCATCATCCGACTGGTCGCCGCCCATGTGCGCGCCGAAGTGCATGCGGGCAAGCCGCTGTTATCCGCCGAACTGCCCGAAACGGGCGAGCGTTTCGAGGGCGCGTTACCGCCCGTGACACCGGGGCCGGTCTTCGCGCTACGCAAGCGCGCAGTCAACCTGATCCGGCTCGACACCTATGTGGCCGACGGCATCCTGACCGAGGCGCAGGCGGCCTTCCTGCGGAGCGCCGTGCGCGAACGCCAGAACATCCTGATTGCGGGTGGCACCAGCACCGGCAAGACCACGCTGGCCAATGCCCTGCTCGCCGAGATCGCCGACACCGGCGACCGCGTGATTGTGCTCGAAGACACGGTGGAACTGCAATGCACGGCACTCGACCATGTCCCGCTGCGCACTCGCGCGGGCGTCGTGACCATGGCCGAGCTGGTGCGCTCGACCCTGCGGCTGCGGCCGGACCGCATCGTCGTGGGCGAGGTGCGCGGCGCCGAAGCGCTCGACCTGCTCAAGGCTTGGGGCACCGGCCATCCGGGCGGCATCGCAACCGTCCATGCCGGTTCCGCAGCGGGTGCGTTGCTGCGGCTGGAACAACTGATTCTTGAAGTCGCCGTGACCGCACCACGCGCCCTGATCGCCGAGGCCGTGAACGTCATCGTCTATATCGCCGGTCGCGGCAATGCGCGCCGCGTGCAGGAAATCGCCCGCGTCACCGGCTTCGACAGCCACGGCTACCAACTCAGCACGGAGCTGATGCCTTCTTTCCCTTCACTTTTATCAACACCCGGAGAACTGTCATGACACCTTTGCACATTTCAAACACTTCAAACACTTCCGTAAATCCGCTTCTGCACAACGCCCGCCTTCAAGTTGGTATGCAGATCATCGTCATGGCGGCGCTGTTGCTGTGCGTGGCGCTGCCTGCGCACGCGGCGGGCTCGAACATGCCGTGGGAGGCACCGCTGCAATCGGTGCTGGAGTCCATCCAGGGGCCGGTGGCCCGCATCATCGCGGTGATCATCATCATTACCACCGGCCTGACGCTGGCGTTCGGCGACACCAGCGGCGGCTTTCGCAAGCTGGTGCAGATCGTCTTCGGCCTGTCAATCGCGTTTGCCGCGTCCTCGTTCTTCCTGACCTTCTTCAGCTTTGCCGGTGGAGCGGTGATCGCATGAACACGCTGCCTGCTGACGCACCCGGCTTTGAAGTGCCGCTGCATCGTTCATTGACCGAACCGATTTTGTTGGGCGGCGCGCCGCGCACGGTGGCGATTGCCAACGGCACGCTCGCGGCTGCGGTCGGTCTCGGGTTGCAACTCTGGCTCCCCGGTCTTGCACTGTGGATCGTCGGGCACTCGTTGGCGGTGTGGGGCGCGCGAATGGACGCGCAATTCATGGCGGTGTTCGCGCGACACATCAAGCACCGCATGTTGTTAGACGTATGAGCCCCACGGAGAACACGCCATGATGCATCTTGCCGAATACCGCACACGCCCCGCGCTGTTGTCAGACTGGTTGCCCTGGGCCGGGCTGGTCGCGCCGGGTGTCGTACTCAATAAGGACGGCTCGTTCCAGCGCACGGCGCGGTTTCGCGGGCCGGACCTGGACAGCGCGACACAGGGCGAACTGATCGCCACGGCGGCGCGATTGAACAACGCGCTGCGCCGGTTCGGTTCGGGCTGGGCGCTTTTCGTGGAGGCCGAACGGCGCGAAGCGGCCGACTACCCGCAGTCGGTATTTCCCGAGCCGCTGTCGTGGCTGGTCGATGAAGAGCGCCGCGCCGTTTTTGAGGAAGCCGATAGCCACTTCGAGAGCACATACCACCTGACGCTGCTCTACCTGCCGCCAGAGGAATCAACGGCTCGCGCCGCCAAGCTGCTGTATGAGAACAGCAAGGTCGAAGGCGTGGACTGGCGCGAACGGCTGGAGGGCTTCGTGTCCGAGACCGAACGCTTCTTCGGTTTGCTCGAAGGGGTGATGCCGGAGATTGCCTGGCTCGACGATGGCCAGACCTTGACCTACCTGCATGCCTGCGTGTCCACGCGCCGCCATTCGGTGGCCGTGCCCGAAGTACCGATGCACCTGGATGCGCTGCTGGCCGATGAGCCGCTGACGGGTGGGCTGGCACCGATGCTCGGGAACCAGCACCTGCGCGTGGCGTCGGTGCGCGGTTTCCCGACCTCGACCTGGCCCGGCCTGCTTGATGACCTCAACCGCCTGGGCTTTGCCTACCGTTGGAGCACCCGCTTCCTGTGCATGGACAAGGCCGAGGCGGAGAAGGAACTGACACGGCTGCGCCGTCAGTGGTTCTCCAAGCGCAAAAACATCGTCGCGCTGCTGCGCGAAACCATCTTTCAACAGGAAAGCCCGCTGGTGGATTCCGATGCCTCGAACAAGGCAGCGGATGCCGATGCCGCATTGCAGGAACTGGGCAGTGACCAGGTGTCATTCGGCTACGTCACCGCCACCGTGACGGTATTCGATACCGATGCGACGGCCGCCGACGAAAAGTTGCGCGCAGTGGAGCGGACTATCCAGGGGCGCGGCTTCGTGACGATCCCCGAAACCTTGAACGCGGTTGATGCCTGGCTGTCGTCGATTCCGGGGCACGCCTACGCCAACGTGCGCCAGCCCATTGTCTCGACTTTAAATCTGGCCCACATGCTGCCGGTGTCGGCAGTGTGGGCCGGTCAAGAGCGCAATGCGCATCTTGACGGCCCGCCGCTGATCGTGACCCGCACCGATGGTGCGACGCCGTTCCGGCTGGTCACGCACATCGGCGACGTGGGCAACACGCTGGTGGTTGGCCCCATCGGCATGGGCAAGTCGGTACTGCTGGCCACTTTGGCGATGCAGTTCCGCCGCTATGCCGGATCACGCATTTTCGCGTTCGACATGGGGCGTTCGATTCGCGCCACCGTGCTCGGGCTCGGTGGCGAGCACTACGACTTGGGCGCAGATGGCGCTATCGCCTTCCAGCCGCTGGCCCGCATCGACCAGGACAGCTACCGCGCCTGGGCGGCCGAGTGGGTCGAAGGACGTTTGATTCACGAAGGCGTGGTGGTTGGGCCAGACGTGAAGGACGCTGTGTGGTCCGCGCTGAACAGTCTCGCCAGCGCGCCGCTTGATCAGCGCACAATGACCGGCCTGTCTGTTCTGCTGCAATCGAACGCGTTGCGACAAGCCTTGCAACCCTATGTACTGGGCGGTGCGCACGGCAAGCTGCTCGATGCCGACCACGACCGGCTCGGTTTCGCCGACGTGCAATGCTTTGAGATGGAAGAACTGATGCACAGCAAGGCGGCTGCGCTGGCCGTGCTGCGCTACCTGTTCGCGCGCTTCGAGGAGCGCCTGGATGGTGCCCCAACACTGTTGATCCTGGATGAGGCATGGCTGTTCCTCGATGACCCGGTATTCGCCGCGCGCATTCGCCAGTGGCTCAAAACGCTGCGCAAAAAGAACGTGTCGGTAATCTTCGCCACGCAATCTCTGGCGGACATCAAAGATTCCAGTATTGCGCCAGCCATCATCGAGAGCTGCGTGAACCGTATCTTCTTGCCCAATCCGCAGGCGACCGAACCGCAGATTCGCTCAATCTACGAAGGCTTCGGCCTCAATGCGCGGCAGATCAATATCGTGGCCACCGCCCAGCCCAAGCGCGATTACTACTACCAGTCGAGGCTCGGCAACCGGGTCTTCGATCTGGGACTTGGGCCGGTGGCGCTGGCATTTGCCGGTGCAGCGAAACCCGAAGACCAACGCGCTATCGACACCGTTTCCGCCTCAGTTCCACCTGCGGACTTCGCAGCCGCCTGGCTGCGCCATCGCGGCCTCGACTGGGCCGCAGACCTGATCCCCTCTTACCCATCGCGCCCCTTCACACCCCAGGAGAAACAGCCATGAAGAAAACCTTGCTTGCCATCGCCGTCGCCGTTCTGGTCGGCACCATGCCTGCTGCGCAGGCGCAGTGGGTCGTGATCGATCCGACCAACCTCGTGCAGAACATCATGACGGCCGCCCGAGCGTTGGAGCAGATCAACAACCAGATCAAGCAGCTTCAGAACGAGGCGCAGATGCTGATGAACGACGCCAAGAATCTGACCAGTCTGGACTTCAGCGCACTTAATCAGCTACGTGCAGCACTGTCCGCGACGAACCAGCTCCTGCAACAGGCGCAGGGGCTTGCCTTCAACCTGTCGCAGATGGAAACCGAGTTCGCGCGGCTCTATCCCAATGCCTATTCCGCCTCCACGTCGGGTAGCCAGATGTCAACCGACGCCCGCACGCGCTGGCGCAATTCGTTGGAGGCGCTGCGCACCGCGACCAAGGTGCAATCGCAAGCAGTACAGAACTTCGCATCCGACGAGCAGACCTTGACCGACCTCGTGAACCGCAGCCAGTCCGCCGTTGGCGCGCTGCAGGCCACGCAGGCGACGAACCAATTGCTGGCGCTGCAATCCCGTCAAGCCATCCAGGCACAACAGCTCCAGATCACGCAGGACCGGGCCACCGCGCTGGAGCAGGCCCGGCAGGTCGCGGTGCAGGAACGTGCCCGCGAGGTGAGTCGGCGCTTCCAGGGCGACGGCACGCCCTACACGCCCGCCCCAGTCAACTACTACAACCAATGAGGACTCGACCATGAAGACCCTTGTCACCGTTACCGCCTGCACCCTGCTACTGGCCGCGTGCGGCAAGCCGGCACCCACCGAGTCAGTCGAATCGCTGATGGCCAATCCCGAACGACTGAAAGATGTCCGCGCCCAGTGCATAGCCGACCACGCCAAGGTCGGCGATGCGCTATGCAACATGGCCGCCGAGGCCACGCGCCGGCGCTTCATGGGCAGCGGCACGCCATACACACCTACACCTGCGTCACCGGCTACGCCACGTTCCGCACCGAAGGACTGAGCCATGAACGACTTGTCGGTCATCGACCACTTCCTCGATGTCTTCTCGCGCTACATCGACTCGGGTTTCGGGTTGCTGCATGGTGAGGTGGCGTTTCTCACCGCCACGCTGGTGGTGATCGACATGACGCTGGCCGGGCTGTTCTGGGCCATGGGCGGCGAAGAAGTCATCGGCAAGCTGATCAAGAAAACGCTGTACGTCGGCGCCTTCGCTTTCATCATCGGCAATTTCAACAATCTGGCGGGCATTCTGTTTCGCTCCTTTGCCGGGCTCGGGCTGGTGGCGTCGGGTTCCACCCTGACGCAAGCGCAGTTTCTGCGGCCGGGCCTACTGGCCAAGGTCGGCGTCGATGCAGCGCGGCCCATCATGGTGCAGATCACCAGCATGACCGGCTTCCCGGAAGTGTTCGCGCACCTTGATGTCATCTCGGTGTTGTTCCTCGCCTGGCTGGTAGTGATCATCAGCTTCTTCGTGTTGGCGGTGCAGCTCTTCGTCACGCTGATCGAATTCAAGCTGACCACACTCGCGGGATTCGTGCTGGTGCCGTTTGCGCTGTGGAACAAGACGGCATTTCTGGCCGAGCGCGTATTGGGCAACGTGGTGTCGTCGGGCATCAAGGTGCTGGTGCTGGCCGTGATCGTGGGCATCGGTACAGGACTGTTTGCGCAGTTTCAGGTGCCGCCCGGCACCGAACCATCCATCGACCTGGCGCTGACCATCATGCTGGCCTCGCTGGCGATGCTGGGACTGGGGATCTTCGGGCCTGGGATTGCGACCGGACTGGTGTCCGGCGCACCGCAGCTCGGCGCTGGTGCTGCTGCCGGAACGGCGCTGGGTGTCGCTGGTTTGGCAGTGGCTGGTGGTGCCGCTATCGCATCAGGTGGCGCAGCGTTGGCGGCAGGTGCACGCATGGCGCCGGGTGCCGCGCGCGCGGCCATCGGCAGCGCCGCTTCGGCCGGGCGTGCAACCAGCTCTATGGCAAGCGGTGCGAAGTCCGCTTACCAGGCCGGTGCTGCGGCATCGGGCGGTAGCGGCGTTCGCGCCGCTGGCGCTGGCCTCGCCAATGTGGCCAAGAGCGGTGCCGGTGCTGTCGGCCAGCGTGTCGCAGCGGGTGCGAAAGCGGTCAAGGACCGTGTAGCGAATTTCGTCGCGGAGGCTGCTGCGCCTGCGGCGGCAGGCGGTGCACCCGAATTAGCCGAATCTACTGACGCCAAGCCCCCTGCGGGCGAGCCCGCTTGGGCCAAACAAATGCGGCGCAAACAGCAGGCAAGCAGTGCGGTCTCGACGGCGGCGCACACGTTGCGCTCGGGCGACCATGGTGGCAGCGGCGCCAGCCCGAGCCTGCGCGATGAATCCAGCACTTGACGCTAACCCTTGAGGAGAAAAATTCATGCTATTCAAACGACCCCAGGTGCGCTACTCGGAAACGCCCGAGCCTGTCACCCCCTACCAAGCCGCTGCGCAGGTCTGGGATCAGCGTATCGGCAGTGCCCGCGTACAGGCAAAGAACTGGCGGCTGATGGCCTTCGGCTGTCTGTCGCTGGCATTGCTGATGGCGGGCGGTCTGGTGTGGCGCTCAGCGCAATCCATCGTCACACCGTATGTGGTGGAGGTGGCCGCCGGTGGCCAGGTGCGTGCGGTCGGCGAAGCGGCCACGCCGTACAAGCCGAACGACGCGCAGATCGCCTACCACCTGGCGCGCTTCGTCACCGACGTGCGTTCGCTGTCGATCGATCCGATCGTCGTCCGCCAAAACTGGCTCGAAGCCTACGACTACACGACAGACAAGGGTGCGGCCACGCTGAACGACTACGCACGCACCAACGATCCATTCGCGCGCATCGGCCAGACCTCGACGGCGGTGGAGATCACCAGTGTGGTTCGCGCCAGCGAATCCTCGTTCCAGGTGCGCTGGATCGAACGCAACTATGCGAACGGTTCGCCTTCGGGCACCGAGCGCTGGACCGTCATGCTATCCGTGGTGTTGCAGCCGCCGCGCACCGAAGAGCGACTGCGCAAGAACCCGCTGGGAATCTATGTCAACGGCCTGTCCTGGAGCCGTGAACTCGACGCAACTGAAGGAGTGAAGAAACCATGAAAACACAAATCCGCATTGTCGCTTTGCCGTTGATCCTGAGTGCCACCTTGGCAACCGTCGCCGGCTGCGCCACGTATGGACAGCCGCCACCTGAAATCACGCTGGATGAATCTGTGGCGGCGCACGCGTTGCCTGAGCCACCCAAACCCATCGAGGTAGTCGAGGTGCCGAAACCGCTGCCGCTGCCCGAGCAGTTGAAGTCCTTGCGCAACGCACCCGAGGACAAACCGGCAACCGAATCGCCCGATGAGAAAACTCGCGTGGCGCGCGCCAATGCCGAAGCGCGCGTGGCCCCCAGCCGCGAAGGTTACATCAACGCCATCCAGGTCTGGCCTTATGCGGACGGCGCGCTATATCAGGTCTACACAAGTCCGGGCCGCGTCACCGTCATCGCCTTGCAGCAGGGCGAAGAACTGGTGACGGTCTCGGCCGGTGACACCGTGCGCTGGATCGTCGGCGACACGGCCAGCGGTGCGGGCGCCAGCCTGCGTGTTAACATCCTTGTGAAACCAACGCGCGTCGGGTTGAAGACGAACCTGGTCATCACCACCAATCGCCGCACCTACCTGCTTGAACTGTCTTCGACGCCGCAGGCGTGGATGGCCTCCGCATCGTGGGACTACCCGAAGGACCGCCTGCTGGCCTTGCAAAAGCAAGCGCAACAGGCTCAGACGGCTGCGCCGGTGGACTCCGGTTTGTCGCTGGAGCAGATCAAGTTCCGCTACGCGATTTCCGGCGACAGCCCACCGTGGAAGCCGCTGCGCGCCTTCGACGACGGCGAGCGGGTCTACATCCAGTTCCCCGCCGGCATCGCGCAAGGCGAGTTGCCGCCGCTGTTCGTGATCGGAGCGCAGGGGGATGGCCAGCTCGTGAACTACCGCTTCCGCTCGCCGTTTTACGTGGTGGATCGATTGTTCGGTGCGGCCGAGTTGCGACTGGGCGCTGACAAGGCCGCCGTTGTTCGCATTGAGCGCACCGATGGTGTGGGCAACACGGCACGGAGGCATTGAGCATGAGCACGCCCGCCACGCCACCACCAACTGGGTCGAATAAGGCCGACCCGGACACCATGGCTCTGCGCGCTTCGCCGCGCCCGGTCACGCGACTGAACCGGCGCATGCTGGCCGTCCTTGCGGGAACGCTGGGTGCGGTCGTATTGGGCGGCACACTGTGGTCGCTGCAATCGCACAAGCGCGAGCGCAACGCGGCCGCCGAGCTGTACAACGTGGACCGTGTCTCGCATGCCGAGAACCTCGACCAGTTGCCCAAGGATTATTCCAAGGTGCCGGTGGCTGCCAAACCGGTGCCCGTTTTGGGCGAGCCATTGCCGGGCGACTTGGGTCCGGCCATAGTGGCGCAGCGTAATGCGGGAGCGCCCGCGCAGGCTGGGCGCTCTGCGCAGCCGGGTGATGCCGAAGACGCGGCACATTCGGGGGTTTTCTTTCGCAGCGGTGCGGTCAAGGCAGCACCGTCGCCCACTGCGGCTACGGCCATGCCCGAGTCGGTATCTGCCAACCAGCCATTCAATCCGATGGCGCCTGCGGCCGCATCGGCGCAACCGACCGACCCGACGGCGGTGCAAAACCGGCAGGATCAGAAGCAGGCGTTTGTCGCCACTGGCGGCGACACCGCGACCCGCAATCCGGCCAGCTTGCAACTGCCAGCCTCTCCCTACCAGGTGATGGCGGGCACCATCATTCCGGCAGCACTGGTAACGGGCATCAATTCCGACCTGCCGGGACAGGTCATCGCCAATGTCACCGAGGCGGTCTACGACACGGCCACGGGTCGCTTCCTGCTGATTCCGCAAGGCTCGCGCTTGATCGGCCGCTACGACAGCCAGGTGTCGTTCGGCCAGCGGCGCGTGTTGCTCGTTTGGACGCGGTTGATCTTGCCCGATACCTCATCCATTTCGCTCGACCGCCTGCCCGGCATCGACCCGGCGGGTTATGCCGGACTGGAAGATGGCGTCGATTGGCATTGGGATCGCATCCTCGCTGGCGCTGCGTTGTCCACGCTGCTCGGAGTCGGTGCCGAACTGGCTGCGCCTGATCGCACCGGCAGCGATAGCAAAATCATCATTGCCACGCGCCAGAGCGGGCAGGACACAGTGAACCAGGTCGGTCAGGAGATCACCAAACGCAATGTGAGCATCCAGCCGACGCTCACTATCCGGCCCGGCTTTCCGATGCGGGTCATGGTGAACAAGGATCTGATCCTGCGGCCATATCAACCGCTGTTCTTCCAGAGGGGATCGTCGCAATGAGCATATCCACCAGCAAGCTGCGGCTGGGGCCGCTGCCGACCAAGACCGAGACAGTCAAAATCACCATTGCGCTCACCACCGCGTTGAAGACCGATTTGGAACGCTACGCCGCGCAACATGCTCAGACCTACGGCGAGCCGATTGATGCCACGACGCTGATCCCGCACATGCTCGAAGCGTTCATGGCGCGGGATCGCGGCTTCAAGAAGAGCAAGGCGAAGTGATGCACAACCACACCGCGTGAGCGCAATCGGAATACGCTCATGCACGCCTGAGCGAGTTTTCAATAGATGCCGGAAAGATCACCATCACAGGACCGTATTTATATCGGCCGTTGCAATGCACGCAGCAACTGCCCTGCTGATGGAGAAGATCATGAACAAAGCAGATCGAAGTTTGCAGGCCGCGAGGTCGAACAACGACTCTGATGCAAACGACCTGCACGGCATGCCGCTACCACGACTGATCGCGCCAAATATCTTGCCGTTCCGACGCACGATCCGCCGTCCCGAGTTGCGACAAATCGTGCCTCTGGCCGACACCACGATCTACGACATGGAACGGCGCGGTGAATTTCCGCGCAGGTTCAATCTAACCGCACGCTGCGTGGTGTGGGATTTGACGGAGGTAGAGGCATGGCTTGATGCGCGTCGCCAAGCTTCCGACAGCGCGCAGATAAAACGAGCCCCCTCGCCGGACGTGCGTCAGCGCAAGCACCGCCCCGTCAAAGCAACGCCTGTGTCGTGATGATCTTCATCGACGGGGGCAGCAACGTCGGGGTGTGCGATTCGCCGGCCACCCAGGCGTCAACCATATCGGCCCACTCTTGCAGCATGTGGCGGCGCTGCTCGGCGTATTCAGCCTTGTTGTAGATGCCGCGTGATGAACGGCCATCTTCGTGGGCAAGACACTTCTCGATCCAGTCACTGTTGAATCCCAGCTCGTTGAGGATGGTTGAACCGGTGCGGCGCAGGTCATGCACAGTGAAATTTTCGATTGGCAGACCCTTCGCTTTCGACCGCTCCACGACTATCTGCCCGACACGGTTCAGCGTGGCGTTCGACATACACTTGTCGCCGTCATAGCGCGAAGGCAACAGGTATCTTGAACCACCGGCGCAGGTGCGCAGTGCGATCATGATGTCGAGCGCCTGCTGGGACAGATAGATGTTGTGGGCCTTGCCGGCCTTCATGCGGGCTTTTGGGATAGTCCACAGTGCATTCTCGAAGTCGATCTCATCCCACGTCGCGTGGATCAGTTCGCCTTTGCGCACCAGCGTGAGCAAGATCAGCCGCAGACCCAGTTTGATGGTCGGGTACGAAGCGACGTACTCCAACTGCTTGAGCATGATGCGTATCTCGGACGGCGACAGCGCTCGATCCCGTGCCACGAAAGTGGCGATCGACGATGGTCCAACGTCGTCAGCAGGGTTGGCCACCTTCTCGCCGTGCAAGATGGCAAAACCGTAGATTTGCTTGATGATGTCGCGAACGTGGATTGCCGTTGCTGGCGCTCCCCTCCCCTTCACCTTGTCGCACAGATCGCGCAGGTCATCAGGACTGATCTCGCTCAGCAAGCGGCTCTTGAACACAGGCAGGATATCCCGGTCAAGGATGCTCTTGCGCATCGACCGCGTGCTGTCGGCCATCCGCGCACCCTCGTACCACTCGTCGGTAAATTCCTGGAAGGTTTTGGCGTCCGAAAGGCGCCTCTTCTCTCGCTGCTTTTCCTGCGCCGGGGACTGTCCTTACGAAACTGCCCGCTTCGCGTCGATGCACTTTTCGCGTGCACGGGCCAGCGACAGACCGCCTGGCCCATAACGGCCAATCGTCAGCGTTTCGCGCCTGCTATTGATCCGGTAGTCATAACGGAACGTGACGGTACCCGCCGTCGAGACCGTCACATACATGCCATCCCTGTCCGTCACCTTGTAGGGCGCATCCTTGGGTTTGAGATTCTTCAGTGCGGTATCGGTCAGCATGGTGTCCTCCTGAGAACGGCAATTTTACCGTCAACGGCTCAAAAGACACAGAATGCTCTGAAACCCGCATGAATACTAGCCTTTTCTCTTATTTTTTACCGTCAGCGCCGAAAACAGTCAGACGGTAAATATTTTTAGATGACTTGCCTAGCTTTCATTACCGTCAGGATTACCGACAAAAAGTTTCGCTTGTCGTCAATAGATGCCGATAGCTTTCGCGATATAAACCTATATAAATCAATAAGTTAAGTTACTTTTCCGATAGTCCGCGAAAGCTGCCGAAAGACCTAAAATCATTCCCACTCGATCGTGGCTGGTGGTTTACCGGAGATATCATAAACAACGCGGTTGATGCCACGTACTTCGTTAATAATACGGTTAGATACTTGACCTAACAACTCATGCGGCAAATGTGCCCAATGCGCTGTCATAAAATCTTGAGTTTGAACTGCGCGCAAAGCGACTACATATTCATACGTACGGCCATCGCCCATCACGCCGACTGACTTGACCGGCAAAAATACGGCAAATGCCTGACTGGTCGCGTCATACCAGGACATGGCTTTGTCCGCGGCCAAACCTTCAACTTGAGTGTTACGCAATTCCTCAATAAAAATCGCATCAGCACGACGCAGTAAATCGGCGAATTCTTTTTTCACTTCGCCCAAAATTCTGACGCCCAAACCGGGACCCGGGAAAGGATGACGATATACCATACCATGAGGCAAACCAAGTGCTACACCGAGTTTACGAACCTCATCTTTGAACAATTCACGCAAAGGCTCAAGCAATTTCAAATTCAGCGTATCTGGCAAGCCACCTACATTGTGATGACTCTTGATCGTGTGCGAACCTTTTTTGCCCTTGCCTGCACTTTCAATCACATCGGGATAAATCGTCCCTTGCGCCAGCCATTTTGCGTTTTCGAGCTTGGCGGATTCTACCTGGAACACTTCAACAAACTCACGGCCAATGATTTTACGCTTGGCCTCTGGATCAGTAACACCAGTCAAATGTCCCATAAACTGGGCAGTTGCATCGACATGAATCACTTTGACACCGAGATTATTGGCAAACATTTCCATGACCATTTTGCCTTCATCCAGACGTAACAATCCATGGTCGACAAATACGCAAGTTAATTGATCACCGATTGCGCGATGGATCAATGCAGCAGCCACGCTGCTGTCGACGCCTCCAGATAAACCCAGAATGACTTCATCGCTACCAACTTGTGCACGAATAGACGCGACTGCTTCGGCGATATAATCGGGCATATTCCAATCCGATGTACAGCCACAAATATCGTGTACAAAGCGGGCAATAATCGCCTCGCCTTGCAGAGTATGAGTAACTTCGGGATGAAATTGCACCGCATAAAACCGGCGATCTTCGTCTGCCATTGCTGCAATCGGGCAATTGTCTGTTGAAGCCATTAGTTTAAAACCGGACGGCATTTCATTCACTTTATCGCCGTGGCTCATCCAGACTTTGAGCATGCCATGACCTTCTGACGTGACGAAGTCGTGGATATCCTTAAGCAAAGCGGTATGGCTGCGGGCTCTTACCTCTGCATAGCCAAACTCACGGACTTTACCGGTTTCTACCTTGCCGCCTAATTGCTCGGCCATGGTTTGCATGCCATAACAAATTCCCAAGACGGGTACACCAGCGTCATACACAGCCGCTGGTGCGCGTGGAGTATCGCCTTCGGTCACGCTACTCGGGCCGCCAGATAAAATAATACCGGCAGCACCGTAGTTACGAATAAATTCGTCGCTAACATCGTAAGGATGTACTTCAGAAAATACGCCAGCATCGCGGACACGACGAGCGATTAATTGGGTGACTTGTGAACCGAAGTCAAGAATGAGAATTTTGGAATGCATGGCGTTGGATGTAAAATCTGATTAGTAATTCGATTGGTAATTCGGCAATTAAATTCGGTCTGAAAGCTTAGTAAATAAATTAGCTCAATATCCAGATTAAATGATGATATCTGGCTGATCAATTGTCGCTTGCGCTACATGATTGCTGCCTGCTTGCTTAGCTGATAGAAGCGCTTTTTCTGCGAGGCTAATTAAAACCTCTGGTTCTGCGGCAGGAAACATATCAGTCGAAACGATGCCAGCGCTGACGGTCAAACTGACTAACTCTTGCTCTATAGTGTCCGGGTGTGACATCACTGATATTCTGATACGCTCAGCAACAGCAGTTGCAACCAAATGCGAGGCGCCGGGCAAGACAATCAAAAAAATATCGTTGCCAAACCGACCCAATGCATCAAATGGACGAACACATGAGCGAATACGACTAACAACCCGGATCATCGCTATATCGCTGAAAGCTATCCCGTGCTTATCTCTGATGCTGAGTATCTGATCGAGAGTAGAAAAAATCAATGACAGTGGCTTTTCAGCCTTGCTACATCGCTCCATCTCAATTTTGAGCGAGCGAACAATCGCGGCTTTATTCCAGGTACCTAAAACCGGATCAATTAATGAGTCGCGCTTGAGACTGCGATTTTGTTTGATCAATTCCAGCTGAGCCTGATGCATGACGCCAAATGCTATTTCACGCTCAATCAAAACAGCTAAATCAGCAAGCAAGAGGCGAGATTCATCATCGAATTCACGTGCCTGGTAGTCGATCAATACAATATTGCCAATAACATTATTGGTCTGATCAGTAATCGGGTAAGCCACATAAAAACGGATATACGGCGCGCCCAATACCAACTCATGCGTCGATAAAACAGGATGATTTGCCGCATCTCCTGCGACTAACAAATCACTGGCTAGCGGAAGACTCTGGCAAAACATGGCTTCAAATGACGCCATAGAGCGTTCATTGGGATCAAATCTGGTAGAAAAATCACCCAAATTAATAAGGCAATTTGACACATTAAACAGTCTTAATGCGACGCGTTCAAACCTTGCGATCTTGACTTCAAATGTCTCAGAAGGAAGGCCGCTACTGCCCACGTTCATTTGAATTGATGTCGTCAGGCTAGAACGTTCTAGCTGTGTTGCCATGTCTCTCCTTCTATTTTTATACAAACTAAGCCAAGCGGGCCGTCAACCGATATGTCTTAATCAATCAGCCCGGTAGTTTGGAGCCTCTTTCGTGATCTGGACATCGTGAACATGTGACTCTTTCATACCAGCCGAAGTAATTTCAACAAACTCTGCTTTGGTATGCAAGTCTTCGATAGAAGCACAACCACAATAGCCCATGGACGAGCGCACACCACCAACCAATTGGTACAAAATAGCTAAAACGCTACCTTTATAGGCTACGCGTCCTTCAATTCCTTCAGGAACCAGTTTATCGGCGTTGTTAGAAGCATCTTGGAAATAACGATCCGCGGAACCGTCTGCCATTGCTCCCAGACTTCCCATGCCGCGGTAGGATTTATAACTACGGCCCTGGAACAAAATAACTTCGCCAGGCGCTTCTTCAGTACCGGCAAACATGCTTCCCATCATCACAGTTGATGCACCTGCGGCTAAGGCCTTAGAGACGTCACCAGAAAAACGCACGCCACCATCGGCGATACATGGCACTCCAGTACCTTTAAGTGCATTCGCGACATTCGCGATCGCGGTGATTTGCGGCACACCAACGCCAGCAACAATCCTCGTAGTACAAATAGACCCTGGGCCAATACCAACTTTCACAGCATCCGCACCGTGTTCAACTAGCGCTAACGCTGCGGCGGCTGTGGCGATATTGCCACCAATGACTTCGATATGCGGATAATTTGTTTTTACCCAGCGAACCCGATCGAGAACACCTTTAGAGTGACCGTGTGCAGTATCAACAACAATAACATCGACCCCTGCTTTAGCAAGTAAATCGATACGTTCATCATTATCAGCACCAACACCAACGGCAGCACCGACGCGCAGCTTGCCATGTTCGTCTTTCGATGCAAATGGATGCTCGGTCGATTTTTGAATATCCTTGACTGTAATCAATCCACGTAATTCGAATTGATCATCAACAACTAAAACACGCTCAAGCCTATGCTTGTTCATTAAACGCTTAGCCTCGGCGAGATCAGCGCCCTCTTTGACAAAAACAAGTTTGTCGCGTGGTGTCATCTTGGCGCGGACTTCTGCATCAAGTTCTTCCTCAAAACGCAAGTCACGATTTGTGATAATTCCAACAACTGCCTTACCTTCAACTACTGGAAAACCACTGATGCCATGCTGCTGGGAGAGCGCAATGACATCACGGATTTTCATAGTCGGCGGAATCGTAATTGGATCACGCAATACACCAGACTCAAACCGCTTAACCTTAGCAACTTCTCTTGCCTGCTCTTTTGCAGTAAGATTTTTATGAACAATACCAATACCACCTTCCTGTGCCATAGCAATCGCCAATCTAGCTTCAGTAACGGTATCCATTGCAGCCGATACCAAAGGAATATTAAGTTTGATGTTACGCGTTAGAAACGTCGTAAGGGATGTATCTTTAGGGAGGATGTCCGAGTATGCTGGAACGAGTAGCACGTCATCAAAAGTGAGTGCTTTTTGGAGTAAACGCATAGTATTTCCTATAGGCGCAAAACCGAATTATACAGAAAACTTGCAGACTCGTCTTGCCAAGTGTAAAACTCTTGTAAATGATAGTCTAAGTAATATTTATAATTACAATTGTTTATAAAACCTGAAAGCTGAATATGTCTAAATATCAAACCTTCATCATTGGAAGCGCATTGATTGCCTTAACTTCTGCTACGGTACATGTGTCTGCATATGCTCAATATATATGGCTGGACGAAAAAGGTAGCAAACAATTTTCTGATATGCCGCCGCCAATCAACACACCGAAAAGTCGGATTTTAAAAACACCATTTAAAACTGCGGAAGATAAATCAGTAGCAACTGGCGCTTCAGAAAATACAGATAAAAGCAATACTCCAAAAAAACTCGAAAAACCGGTGACTACTGCGACCAAAAACGAAGATTTTCAGAAAAGGCGGACAGAGCAAGCAGAAGCAGAAAAAAAAGCTGCAGAAGAAACTCAAAACAAAGCTGACAGGGGAAAAAACTGCGAACGAGCCAAATCTTACCAACAGACATTGGACTCAGGAGCAAGAATAGCGACGACAGATAAAAACGGTGAAAGAAATTATATGGACGACGCCCAAAGAGCTAAAGAGTCGGCGGACGTCAAACGAGCGATTGCTGATTGCAAATAATTTATGTTGAATATTTTTTTGCCCTTCGGCGGCGAGCCTCCATTGGGTCAGCCAGTAATGGCCGATAAATTTCAACTCGGTCACCAGCACGCAAAATCGTATTTTCTGATTTCAACTTACCAAAGATTCCAATTTTGCACTTAGCTAGATTAACATCCTGACGCAGCTCACAGATTCGACTTTTTTTAAATGCATCTAATAAAGTGGATTCTTCTGAAACACAAATATTGAGTAGCGTTATTTCTTTTTGGTCGCAGTAGCAAACTTGCACAACGATCATGTTGGAGTCACCCATACAGCTTCTCGGCACGAGCGCAAAAAGAATCGACGAAGCTATTCGCGATTTTACTAAACACAGGACCAATCAAATGTTCTAGTATCGTGCTAGAAAATTCATAGTTTAAATCGAAGTCTATTTTGCATGCATCCTCTCGCAATTCACTAAATTTCCACCGGCCAAGCAATTGCTTAAACGGGCCATCAACCAAGGTCATCTCCATCAAATTCGGCGGAGTGTTAGTATTTTTGGTAGTAAATCTTTGCTTGATACCATGGTAATTGATGGATAATGAAGCGACTAAATCTTGCTCGGTTCTTTGTGCGACGCTCACATCACCGCACCAAGGCAAAAATTGAGGATAATCCTCTACACGCTCAACTAATGCAAACATTTGTGCTGCGCTGTAGGTAACAAAAACCGTTTTATGTACGACTGCCATTGATCAGACCCATTTGCTAAAATCATATTTTCGTATCTGAAATTTTAACCGACTCATTCCCTTTTCAAATGAAAAAATGCACGTTGTTTGCATCAAAACATGAAGAAAGTGAATATAAAACTAATTTTTATACTGCATGAGTATTGCTGATAACAAAAAAGCTTTCCACGATTATTTTGTGGAAGAACAATTCGAGGCTGGCGTTGTATTACAAGGCTGGGAGGTCAAGTCCATCCGAGCTGGACGCGTCCAACTAAAAGAAGCATATGTAATCGTCAAGGGTGGAGAGATTTTTCTATTCGGCGCGCACATTGGCGCCTTGCCAACAGCCTCAACTCACATCCATCCAGATTCTGTACGCACTCGCAAACTATTATTAAATGCGGAAGAAATTAAGAAGTTGATCGGAAAAGTGGAGCGAGCTGGCTACACATTAGTTCCTCTTAACATGCACTATACCAATGGAAGAATTAAATGTCAGATCGGTTTAGCTAAGGGTAAAAAGCAGCATGATAAGAGAGACACAGAAAAGGATCGTGACTGGCAGAGAGAACAGCAGAAAATCATGAAACAGAATCGTCGGTAGCAAGAAAAAATAATTTACTTTGCAGGGATATAAATTTCTTGTCCTGCATCTTGAATTTGCCGCCTTAAAGCACGGCGCTCGTCTGCTGTAAGGCGGCTGCGTTTTTGAATTGCGCCCGATTTACCGTCAGCACGGCCTGAATTTTTTTTATCTGCGTTAACATCGTCCATTGCAGCGTCAATGCTAACTTCTTTGTTGGCTTTTTTCTCTTCTTGACGCTGTGCTTGAACGTCTTTGTGTTCTGATGATTTATTATTTTGAGACTTGCCAAATCCAAGAAAACCCACTTTGGCATGCCCAGGGTCGGCACCTACCTCGCATGAGGCAAATATCGCAAGTGCAAAAACAAAGGAGTATCTTGAGTACAGCATATTTATTTAGTATTCAAAAAATGAGGACGATTTAATATAACAATATTTTTTTACTTATCAAACAAATAAACATAGCCTATTTATTTTCTATCACTTACTATATTTCATAGCTTAGTTTCAGTCTATGCCTTGTTATATTCAAACCACGCAGCAAATCAGTAAAGTGTGTAACAGTTTGTAATGGCTCACAAAAAAAGCTAATCAATTTTATTTCTAGCGGTAACATAACGCTATGAATAATATAAATTCCTCTATGGACAGTCCAAACATTAGCAAAGCTAAAATCTTAGTTGTGGATGATGACGTGCGCTTGAGAGATTTGTTGCGCCGCTACCTCACAGAACAAGGCTTTAATGTTGTCAGTGCCGAGAATGCTCAAGCAATGAATAAGCTTTGGATACGCGAGCGCTATGACTTATTAGTGTTAGATTTAATGTTACCAGGAGAAGATGGACTTGCGATTTGTCGTCGTCTTCGAGGGGCAGGAGATCAAACGCCAATCATAATGTTAACGGCAAAAGGGGAAGAGGTTGATCGTATTATTGGTTTGGAAATGGGAGCGGATGATTATTTACCTAAACCTTTCAGCCCACGTGAATTAGTCGCACGTATTAATGCTGTTTTGCGCCGAAAAGTTCCGACTGAATTGCCTGGCGCTCCATCGGAGGGGCCTCAAACATTCGAGTTCGGTGATTTTATACTCGACCTGGCTACTCGAACACTGAAAAAAGATCACGAAAATATCAGCTTAACTACTGGTGAATTTTCAGTACTTAAAGTGTTTGCGCGGCATGCAAGACAACCTCTCTCACGCGAAAAATTAATGGAATTGGCACGTGGCCGTGAATACGAAGTCTTTGATCGCAGTCTAGACGTCCAGATCTCACGCCTTAGAAAATTAATTGAGCCGGATCCTTCAAATCCTCTGTATATACAAACAGTTTGGGGCTTAGGGTATGTATTCATCCCCGACGGCCAATCACGTTAAATCCTTTTGGTGTAGTGGTTGCAAAATTACTGTACTCACATTGCAACTACGCGTGATGACTTAGCAGTTCAACTAACGCTACCCAAGCCATCACTTAATGCGCTCTTACCTGAATAGTTTCGAATGGCCAAAAAGTGGTCTGTTTTGGCGCACATTTTTTTTGTTAGCTTTACTCGTCATGAGTAGTATGGCAGTTTGGTTCGCCAGTTTTAGAATGGTGGAACGCGCACCAAGAGCCCAGCAAATAGCCGCACAAATATCCTCCATTGTCACTATTACCCGTGCGGCTCTGACCCACTCAGCGCCAGATAAACGACGCGAGCTACTATTCGACCTGGCAAGTAATGACGGAATTCGTGTTTACTTATTAGAAGAAACCGATGACATTGAATCGCAAGACAGGACTCCAGCATTTGAAGAATTGCGCGCATCAGTTCAAAAAAAATTAGGAACTCATACTCGTTTTGCCAAAAAAATGAATGGCGTAGACGGTTTTTGGGTCAGCTTTGAAATTGATGACGATAGATACTGGCTGAGACTAGATCAAGAGCGAATAGAACAAGCAACTGGAATACAGGTATTAGGTTGGGCTGCAATTACTTTATTTTTAACATTGATAGGTGCAGCAATTATTTCAAAATTGATTAATGATCCATTAGCAAGAATCAGTGTTGCGGCACGCATGTTAGCCAAAGGAAAACAGCCTAGGCCTTTACCAGAAAAAGGGCCAAAAGAAATTAGGGAAACCAACTCTAGTTTCAATCAAATGATGGAAGACTTAGAGCGAATAGATTTAGACCGTACAATTATTCTTGCTGGAATATCGCACGACCTAAGAACCCCATTAGCTCGCATGCAACTTGAAGTAGAAATGGCAAATTTATCTGCTGAGTCAAGACAAGGCATGCAATCCGATTTGGGTCAAATGGACGAGATCATCGGGCAATTCCTTGACTATGCTAAACCCATCGATGCAGCAACACTCAATCAAATTGATCTAAGCGATTTACTTTTGCGGGTAATAGAAGAATTTTCACGATTAACCGATGTTCAGATAAATTCGTCGATACTTCCTGACATGTGGATCAATGGCAATGCGATCGAACTAAAAAGACTATTTAACAATATTATTGAAAATGCTCGGCGCTATGGAAAAACATCCGGTACCGATTTAGTCAACATCGATCTCCACTGTGAATATAAAAATAAAGAAAAAAAACAAGGCTTTATTATTAGTTTGAGAGACTACGGTAATGGGGTGAACGAGGAAGACTTGATCAGATTATTGCGCCCCTTTACAAGAGGTGATGTATCACGAAGCCAGGCAAATGGTTCAGGGTTGGGACTAGCTATTGTAGAAAAAATTACTCAACAACATGACGGTACGCTGCGTATTTCAAATCATAGTAATGGTGGATTCGTTGTAACAATTTTCCTGTAAATTCACATAAAAATGCCTTATTACAGTATTGAGGCACCAAGCACTTTAAATAGATTTATAAAAATCTGACGTTCATGAATTTTTAAACCAAGATATAAAAATTATAACTAACGTTGTTAGCTATCAGCTTATATCCGGGCTGAAATACACGTCTCAAAACAATGAGCCGTGTATTTTAATTTTCCACTCAAAACAATAAAACTAGCTTAATTCTTAATCTCTAAAGCTCGATTCAAGCTAAGTGCTGCCATCGAGCACGCTGCACCGGATAACAGGTACAGACTGACGTATTCAAGACCGAAATGAGAAGACAGTCCAAGTGCCACTAATGGTGCAAAGCCTGCGCCCACTAGCCATGCCAGATCAGAGGTTAAGGCAGCACCAGTATAGCGATACTTAGGTGCAAAATTGGCAGTCACGGCACCGGCAGCTTGGCCGTAAGATAACCCCAATATACTAAAACCTAACAAGATAAAAATATCTTGCCCAAGCTCGCTACCACCTAACAAAGCCGGTACAAATCCGCTCAGTACGGCAATCATCAGCGCCAAGGTGAATAACATCTTACGACGGCCGATACGATCTGCGACCAGGCCAGAGATAATAATGCCGACGATCATCAACACCGCGCCTATCATCTGTATCTCTAAAAACCCACTTAGCGAGCGTTTGGAATAAATCGTAATCCAGGATAACGGGAACACCGTGACAAGATGAAACAGTGCGTAGCTAGCCAAAGCCGCGAGCGCACCAATCAACAGGTTACGACCTTGTGAGCGGGTCATCTCAACGATATTCGTTGGCTCCAGCTCACGCTCATCCAATAGTCGCTTATATTCGTTAGTAGAAACCAACCTCAAACGGGCAAATAACGCGACTACATTAATCGCAAACGCGACATAAAACGGATAGCGCCAGCCCCAATCCAAGAAGTCTTCAATAGACAAATTTGTGACCAGATAAGCGAACAAACCGGCAGCAATCATAAAGCCAACCGGGGCGCCTAATTGCCCTAACATCGCGTACCAGCCACGTTTATTTTGTGGCGCATTTAGAGCAAGTAAAGAAGGCAAACCGTCCCAAGAGCCGCCCAGCGCAATGCCCTGCCCTATCCGCAGCAAAGAAAGTAACACGATAGAAGTTACGCCAAGATGGGAGTAAGTCGGGAGGAACGCGATCCCAGCGGTGGAAATACCAAGCAAAAATAAGGCAATGGTGAGCTTAGCTTCACGCCCCAATCGCCGTTGGATTTCCATAAAAGTCACTGTACCAAACGGACGGGCTAAGAATGCAAATGAAAAAATCACGAAGGCGTAAAGAGTGCCTTCTAATCGTTGCTCAAAAGGAAAAAAAACCTGAGGAAAAACCAGCACCGACGCGATCGCATACACGAAGAAATCAAAATATTCTGATGCTCGACCGATCACAACACCAATTGCGATCTCTCCCGGGGCAATCGAGGAATGATCAGATTTAGTATTTCTGACATTCCTAATTGTAGAATCTGTCATATAGTTGGAAGGCAGTTCGTTATCGTTTGTACTCATGCTGGCCATAGTTGTCTCTCGAATTTTAGTTAGGTCGCTGAACGTTACTCTTTTTTTCGTGCTTATTTGAAAACTAGGACAAAACGTCCAATCGCCAAGGCATATCGGTAAGAGTACATTAGCATAAATTTTCACACCTACTGACTTATCACATCATGATTCCATTATTTGCACGTCGCGGATTAGCTCTCCTCCCTGCAGTTTTGTTGGCAGGCTGCAACACGGTAGTAATGAATCCATCAGGTGATATTGCTGCTCAGCAAAGTCACCTGATCTGGGTTTCAACACTACTGATGTTACTGATCATCGTACCGGTGATCATTCTCACCATCGTATTTGCATGGCGCTACCGGAAAAGCAATACCGCAGCGACATATGAACCTGACTGGGATCATTCAACCCAGTTAGAACTCGTGATCTGGGGCGCACCGCTGCTAATTATTATCGCTCTGGGTCTGATCACCTGGATCAGCACGCACACCTTAGATCCTTACCGTAAGCTGTCGCGCCTGGATGAAAACCGCCCTATTCCTATGGGTACCAAGACGTTAAATGTCGAAGTAGTAGCGCTGGACTGGAAATGGTTATTCATCTACCCGGATCTTGGTATCGCTACGGTAAATGAGCTGGCGGCACCAGTGGATGTACCTGTTCACTTCAAGATCACAGCATCCAGTGTCATGAACTCTTTCTTCATTCCTGCGCTGGCTGGTCAGATTTATGCCATGCCTGGAATGGAAACCTCACTCAACGCGGTAATTAACAAGCCAGGCGAATTTGAGGGTTTCTCTGCAAATTATAGCGGTGCAGGTTTCTCGGATATGCGTTTCAAGTTTCATGGCATGAGCGCCAAAAACTTCGATCTGTGGGTACAAGCTACCAAAGCGAAAGCACAAACACTGGATCGGGCAAATTATCTGGAACTAGAAAAACCGAGTCAGCGTGACCCGGTGCGTCATTACGCGAGCGTTGATGCGGATTTGTATCATGCCATCCTGAATCGTTGCGTTGGTGCAGGCGAAGTCTGCATGGACAAAATGATGATGAGCGATGCCAGAGCTAACGCAAAAGCCTATGCTGCATCCAATGCCAAAGCAGATTTCACCAGTATTTTTACGCAACGCCTTAAGCAAGATAACGCAACACGATTGTCCTTCAATATCGACGCTGAAATTTGTACAGCATCCCCTCTTACCATCGGAAAACAATGATGCAAGACCATATCGATTTGACGAAGCTGATCTTCGGCCGTCTCACCTGGGATGCAATTCCCTTCCATGAACCTATCCTGCTGGCGACATTTATTGTTGTCGGTATCGGTGGTGTAGCAGTTCTGTCGGCACTGACTTATTTCCGTGTATGGGGCATGTTGTGGCGTGACTGGTTTACCAGTATCGACCACAAAAGAATCGGCATTATGTATGTAATTTTTGCACTGGTGATGCTGCTACGCGGCTTCGCTGATGCGATCATGATGCGACTGCAGCAGGCGTTGGCGTTTGGTGATTCTGCCGGTTTTTTGCCGCCACATCACTATGATCAAATTTTTACGGCACATGGCGTGATTATGATTTTTTTCGTCGCCATGCCTTTGGTCACTGGCTTGATGAACTATGTCGTACCACTGCAAATAGGTGCACGCGATGTGGCCTTTCCTTTCCTGAATAATTTTAGTTTCTGGATGACTGCATTCGGCGGTGGCCTGGTAATGGCGTCATTGTTTGTGGGTGAATTTGCCCGCACTGGCTGGCTGGCGTATCCACCGCTCTCTGGCATTATGTCCAGCCCGGATGTGGGGGTGGACTATTACATCTGGTCGCTACAGATCGCAGGTGTCGGGACTTTGCTCTCGGGGATTAATCTGATTGCGACAATCGTTAAAATGCGTGCCCCTGGCATGACCATGATGAAAATGCCTGTGTTCACCTGGACTGCTCTGTGCACCAACGTGTTGATCGTTGCAGCCTTCCCTGTTCTAACAGCGGTATTAGGTATGTTGTCGCTGGATCGTATGGTCGGCACTAACTTTTTCACCAACGATATGGGCGGCAACGCCATGATGTATGTGAACCTGATCTGGATTTGGGGTCATCCCGAAGTTTATATTTTGGTCTTGCCTGCTTTCGGTATTTTCTCTGAAATTGTATCGACCTTCTGCAGCAAACGTCTGTTCGGCTACACATCAATGGTCTACGCGACAGTCGTAATCACGATCTTGTCCTACCTAGTGTGGCTACATCACTTTTTCACCATGGGATCTGGCGCGAGTGTCAATTCGTTCTTCGGTATCACCACCATGATTATTTCTATCCCGACTGGTGCGAAGATATTTAACTGGTTGTTCACAATGTACCGTGGTCGTATTCGTTTTGAATTACCTATGTTATGGACTTTGGGCTTTATGATCACATTCGTCATCGGCGGTATGACAGGCGTGTTGTTGGCGGTACCGCCTGCCGATTTTGTTCTGCACAATAGTCTGTTCCTGATCGCTCACTTCCATAACGTGATTATTGGTGGCGTATTGTTTGGTATGTTTGCTGGAATCAACTACTGGTTCCCAAAAGCTTTCGGCTACAAATTGGATGATTTCTGGGGTAAATGCTGCTTCTGGTTCTGGACTATCGGTTTCTACTTCGCTTTCATGCCGTTGTATGTACTCGGCCTGATGGGTGTGACACGACGCATGAGCCATTTTGAAGATCCGTCTTTACAAATCTGGTTCCAGATCGCTGCATTCGGTGCTTTCCTGATTGCTTTGGGTATCGCCTCTTTCATCATTCAGTTATACGTCAGCTTCAAGCGCCGTGACTCCCTGCGTGACTTTACTGGTGATCCTTGGGGTGGCCGTACACTGGAATGGTCGACATCTTCACCACCACCAGCATATAACTTTGCGTTCACACCAAAAGTCTATGACAACGATGCGTGGGCGGATATGAAAAGCAACCAATACGCTCGCCCTCAAGATGGTTTTGTGGCAATCCATATGCCAAAGAATACTGGTGCCGGTTTTATCATCGCCTTACTGAGTGCCGTATGTGGTTTTGCCCTGATCTGGCAAATGTGGTTGCTGGCAGGCTTGGGCTTTACTGCAATGATGGTGGCAATTATTGTTCACACCTTCAATTACAAACGTGACTACTACATCCCTGTTGCTGATGTTGTCCGTACTGAAGGCGAACGTACCCACTTGTTAGGTACCGGCCAAGGTGCAAGCTATGTCTAATACTGTAACTTTTCCAAACGAGGGCACGAACTTGAATACCAGTTTGAACACCAGTGCAACGCCACACGCTGGCATGCATGCCAGCAGCGATTTTTATGTCAAAGAGCACCATCCGGAAAATGGCACTTTGCTCGGCTTCTGGCTCTACCTGATGAGCGACTGCCTGATCTTCGCCTGCCTGTTTGCAACCTATGCGGTACTTGGTCGTAACTATGCAGGTGGCCCTACAGGTGCAGAATTGTTTGACCTGCCCCTGGTTGCGATCAACACATCGTTGCTATTGTTATCGTCCATCACTTACGGCTTTGCCATGTTGGAAATGCAGCGTAAGCGCGTCCCAGCCACCTTGATCTGGCTCGCCATTACCGGCCTACTTGGTGCCTGCTTTATTGGCTTTGAGTTATATGAGTTTGTGCATCTGATACACGAAGGTGCAGGTCCTCAGCGCAGTGGATTTCTGACCTCATTCTTTGCCTTAGTTGGCACACATGGCCTGCACGTGAGCTTCGGCATTATCTGGCTGATTACATTGATGTTCCAAGTTGGTCGTCATGGTATTACGCCAGAGAACAGCAGAAGACTGATGTGCTTGTCAATGTTCTGGCACTTTCTTGATGTGGTCTGGATTGGTGTATTTACCTTTGTTTATTTGATGGGAGTTTTACCATGAGCGCAAACCAAGAACACATGGCTCACGGTCACGGCGGCCATCATGATGCTCACCACGAGCATGGTCATATGCATGCGGATCATGGCAGTCTGAAAAGCTATGCCACAGGATTTATCCTGGCAGTGATTTTGACGGCAATCCCATTTTGGTTAGTCATGGGCAAAGTCTTTGATAAATCAAGTACGACTGGATTTATCTTGTTGGGATTTGCGGCTGTACAGATCGTGGTGCATATGGTGTATTTCCTGCACATGAATACTAAGTCTGAAGGCGGCTGGTCAATGCTGGCGTTGCTGTTCACCGGCATGCTGGTCTTCATTATGATGAGTGGTTCGCTCTGGGTCATGTATCACTTAAATCACAATATGATGCCTGGCATGATGCATGAAACAGAAACCAAACCGGAATCGATTAGCGTGATGCCAATGCCGGCGACACAATCAACACAAGCAGCAACGCCAGCATCATTACCGTTACCTGCGCCGGATAACATGAAGACTATGCCGTCTATGCAATGAGTAAGCCAGAACAAGGAATGGCAGGCGATGGCGTCGGCCTGACGCTAACCACAGAATCACCAAATCGTGCCAGCCGCCATTCCATGTTATTCAGATTAGCATTCACTGCCTGCATGGGTATTATCTTTGCAGGCTTTATTTCACTTGCAACCTGGCAAGTCAAACGTCTTCAGTGGAAGCTTGATTTAATTGAACGTGTTGAACAACGCGTTCATGCTGCTGCAACACCCGCCCCTACTTCTGCTCAATGGCCCCGCATCAATGCAAGTGCGGATGAATATCGCCATGTCCAAGTTACCGGTAATTTTTTGGCTAAAAAAAACACTCTGGTACAAGCGTCCACAGAATTGGGAGGCGGCTTCTGGGTACTGACGCCATTCAAGACAATAGATCAAAGTATCGTCCTGATTAATCGCGGCTTTATCCCGGAAAAGATGGCTGAATCGTATCGGACATTATCCCAAAAAGATCACTCCAATTTAACTAGCCCTAGCACGATCAATGTCAGCGGGTTAATGCGTATGACCGAACCGGGTGGAGGTTTTTTAAGAAAAAATGACCCTGCTGGTAATCGCTGGTATTCACGTGATGTGCAGGCAATTGCAGCTGCAAATGATCTGACACAGGTAGCTCCTTTTTTTATCGATGCCGACGCTGGTACTAATGCCCCCAATACGTCATCACAAGATAAACTGAATACCCAGCGCAATGAGGACTCAAGAAATTACCCAGTCGCAGGCTTGACCGTGATCAACTTCCATAACAACCATTTAGTTTATGCTGTGGTCTGGTTCTTACTCGCAATCATGACGGGAGCTGCCTGGTTTTATGTCATCAGAGATAGAAAATATCAGCCTCGTCAGCATAGACTCTAGTCCGCCAGGAGCTTCAGCACTTAATTTTAAATATGATTTAAGATCTGCAAACATTCCAGAATAATCAGAATAAGCGGACATAGTGAGCATGGTAAAAAAGATCGTCCCTCAAAAAACTGAACAAGAGACCGCAGCTAAGTCGGTAACGAAGTCAGCGACTAAAACACTGGCAGAACAATCCGCCATCGCCATCGAGTACAAAAACTCCGCTGGGCACAAGAATATGCTGCAGCTTATTCAGCTGCGCTGGATTGCCGTATTTGGGCAGCTGTCAACCATTTTGATCGTGATGCTTGGCTTTGGCATCCATTTGCCCTTAGTCAAAATGCTGGTTGTGCTTGTATGCTTAATCGCTTTCAATATTGCCAGTCATTTGCGCTGGCATGAGCGCGTGTATGTGACCAATGGTGAACTGGTTTTTGCATTACTCATCGATGTGTTTAGTCTGACGGCGCAGCTCTATTTTGGTGGCGGCACCTCTAATCCCTTTGCCTTCCTTTATCTGTTACAAGTCATTTTAAGTGCCGTGTTGCTAGAAGCCTGGTCAACCTGGATCATCGTCATCTTCACCAGTGCCTGTCTGGCCGGACTATCACTATTTTCTGAGCCTTTGACTTTACCGCCGGCTGAAAACGGCGGGCTATCGCACTTGTATGTCGGTGGCTTGATTATTTGTTTTATGCTGAATGCCGCCCTGCTAGTTTTTTTCATTACCCGGATTGGTCACAATCTGCGCGCACGTGATGCCCAGCTCGCCGATCTGCGCCAACGGGCGGTCGAGGAAGATCACATTGTACGCATGGGTCTGCTCGCCTCTGGTGCCGCGCATGAATTAGGTACGCCACTGGCGACACTCTCCGTCATATTGGGAGACTGGCGACGGATGCCAGAATTCAGCAATAACGCCGAACTGCTGGAAGAAATCAGCGAGATGGAAACGCAGCTACAACGCTGTAAAAGTATCGTCAGCGGCATCTTGCTGTCGGCCGGAGAAGCACGTGGCGAATCCGCAGTCAAAACCACGATCAATACTTTTCTAAACGATCTCACTAGAGAATTTATCTCGACCAGACCAATAGTCTCGTTTGGTTTTGATAATCAGATTGAAGAAGATATTCCTATCGTCTTTGACACCGCTCTCAAGCAAATGGTCTGTAATGTACTCGACAATGCCTTAGAAGCGTCCCCAGACTGGCTGCGCATGGAAGTCCGGCGTGAAAACGATGCACTCATATTTACGGTCGCAGATAGTGGGCATGGTTTCGACCCCACCATCTTGTCACGCATCGGTGAACCTTATCAATCGACCAAAGGTCGTCCGGGTAGCGGACTAGGGCTATTTTTTGTCATCAATGTGGCACGCAAACTCGGTGGTTATGTCACGGCATCTAATCGCGACGAGGGCGGAGCCGTCGTACAATTAACATTGCCACTTGCAGCGATCATGCTTTAACCGAGATTTAACCTCAGGAATTTATTCACTATGTCAGAGAGTCGTCTGTTACTCATTATCGAAGACGATACTGCTTTTGCCCGCACACTAAGCCGCTCGTTTGAGCGACGTGGTTACACTGTTTTGCACGCGACTAGTATGGAGGATGCTGAGAAATTACTATCAGATCATTCTCCCGCCTATGCCGTCGTTGATCTGAAGTTAAACGGCCACTCATCCGGTCTTGCATGCGTGCAGCTTCTGCATCAGCACAATCCCCAAATGTTGATTGTAGTACTGACCGGCTTTGCCAGTATTGCGACTGCGGTAGAAGCAGTCAAACTTGGGGCATGCCAGTACCTGTCTAAACCCTCCAACACGGATGATATTGAAGCTGCCTTCGGGCATATCGCCGGCACAGCGGAGGTAGAAATTACCAACCGCTCCACCTCCATCAAAAATTTGGAGTGGGAAAGGATTCACGAAGTTCTGGCCGAAACCGACTTTAATATTTCAGAAACAGCTCGAAGACTAGGCATGCACAGACGCACGCTAGCACGCAAGCTGGAGAAACAAAGGATTAAATAACCGGATCTGATGCAAACTCAGAGCATGACGATTATTTTTTCTCTTAAGCCCCGACAAACATCAGCAGACTCATTCTCGATTTTAGTCTGAAGAAATACTTCGACATCAGTATCAGAGCCATATTTACACAAATAGAACCGAGTCCTCCAGCTGAATACAATACTTCAACAATACCCATTTTTTGCAGCCAGACCGTCGGGATCAATAGAAAACGCTCCATCGATTTATTTTGTTCATGAAATACCCTAACTAATTTTCCATTCATCTGTTTGAGGGAGTCGCAGAATTGTGACTGATCGCATTTTTCTCGTTGCCCAAATATGCGATGGCGATACATTTCCTCTTTTTGGTTTAAACATAGAATGCTCATTTTTTACTCCTTAACGTGTCAAGTCACTCATTAAATGCAACGCAATCCTTTTAAGCTTGCATTGATTGCTATGTCCAAAGGCGTATTTGGCTCTTGACCAAGCACCTCAATTAATTTCGCGTTACTCATTTTTAATGGCGACGTCCACAAATAGCGAAGCTCCAGCATCTCTCTCACCGTAGGACTAAAAAATGCGATTAAAGGCATCAGATACCAAGGAAAACTTTTGATCTTAATCGCCGGGTTTCCAACGACTCTGCGGATGGAATCAGCAATTTCGGTACCATCTTGATCCCATTGACCATTCATATGAAATACATCAAAGGTTTTTAACTTTTCGCTGCTCTCAATAAGTCTGACCATGGTTTCCGCGACATCGGGCAAATAAGCCCATTGATGCCCTATTCCCATTTTGCTTGGATACTGAATAGACTCAATTTTTCGCCCGGGAACAACCAATGCTTGTGAGAACCAGCTGCTTAGTGTTCGCGGTCCGAAAAAATCTCCGGCTCTAACGATTAATGATTTCACTCCCTGAAGTGAGGCCATACGCAGACGATTTTCTAACTCGACCCGAATTTTTCCTTTTTTGGTGACAGGTAATTGGGCAGAGTTTTCATCTACATCAGAGTTTATGTCTGGCGCATAGTTATATACCGTCCCAGGCAATAAAATGCGTGCCCCGATTTGCTTAGCCGCGGCAATGGTGTTGTCAATCATCGGCAACACCAATTTATCCCAATCGCGGTAGCCAGGTGGATTCACCGCATGCACAATTAAGCTCGCTCCAGTTGCGGCATTGAGGACGTCAAACGAATTCATTGCATCTCCCGCTACCCAGAAAATTCCGTCCTGTCCCTGAGAGACACTGTGAATATTTCTGACCAGTCCTGTAACCTCCCATCCTCGCTTGACGAGGAGTCTGGCAACTTCGCCGCCGATTCCGCCGGTTGCACCGAGTACCAGAGCTTTTTTTATTGAAGTCATTTGATTTCCTTTTGTTAAATGTAAGTGACGTTTGAATTTTGGCCCTCAAGCGGGATAAATACAATTGACGAAATACGTGCACCTGATATACATTTTTGTATGGATAAAAATCATATCAATTAGGATCATTACAAAGCAGCTCTTGCGGTGTTAGAGGAGGGATCGCTCTCTAGTGCGGCACGGGCATTGGGCTTGACCCAGCCGACGATAGGAAGACAGATTGAAGCGCTGGAGAAAGCGCTCGGTGTCACTTTATTTACCCGCTCTCAAAACGGATTGACGCCGACAGTCAGCGCGCTTGCACTACGTCCTTATGCAGAAAATCTAAAAACAACTACCGCAGCCCTGGAGCGAGCCATTTCTGCAGAGGCGAAAGAAGTTCGGGGCGCGGTGCGTATCACGTCATCGATTGTTATCGGTATTGAAGTCTTGCCGCCCATACTTGCAGAATTACGACAGCTTCATCCTGGTTTAGAAATAGAACTCGTGCTATCTGACCTGAATCAGGACTTACTAAATCGGGATGCAGACATCGCTATACGAATGGCAAAGCCGACTCAGGAAGTATTGGTAAGCAGGCGTATTGGTGTTGTCAAATTAGGCTTGTACGCCCATCAAAATTATCTGAACAAACACAACATACCGATCGAAATTAGCGATTTGTCTAATCACAGTTTGATCGGTTTTGATAGCGTGATGCCTTATATGCGGACATTCCAAGAGGCATATCCTTTTCTCCGGCGAGAGCATTTCAGCTTGCGGGTCGATAGCGGCGTCGCTCAATTAGCGGCAATACGCGCTGGATTTGGCATAGGAATTTGCCAGGACTTACTGGCAAAACGTGATGAAAATCTGGTTCACATTTTGCCTGCCGATTTCTGCATAGAATTTCCGACTTGGATTGTGATGCATGAGGATCTGAAACTCAATGCACGCTACAAAACATGCTTTGATTTTTTGGTCACGAAGTTACTTGAGATTATTCCAAACTGATACCTACTTTGGTTGTTGCCACTGGCGGAGTCAGAAACGATACAAATAGCTAATTTGTGCGTTGCAAAACATTTCGTTACAAAAACGCAAGGCACACCGTAGCAGTAAAAATTATCTATGCTCACGACGATTTTTAACTTAAAGCTTACTAAGCTAAACAATCTATCAAATAAATATACTCCCACTATGTATATATAAATTGTCCATATATTATTTGGACAATAAGGCTATTTTCATTAAATTAATGGGGAGTATATTTATTCTGCGCGACTTAAGTCTTATAAAATTCACAAAAATAATGCTTCATCAAGCGCCTTAGCTTTGTCTGTACTTGCGCGCATTTGCTACAGAAATTACGCATTTTAGGTAACAACTTTACAGGTCAGATTTAGACGCTGGTAAGCGAATTCATTTACACTTTTCATCGTTCGACGCAGTAACCACGCCTGAGTAATTTAAACGCTGTTTTTGCACCACCATCGCTGTAAACTCCGCTGCAAATTTTTAGCCATCACCTCGGTGATGATGATTGCCATTATTGTTAAGCCTGATCAAACCGAGTATTTCCTAGGGAAGTCGATTTAAGATGTGGATCGTTCAAATTGCATTGCGAAGGCCTTACACGTTTATCGTGATGGCGCTATTGATTTTATTATCGACGCCACTGGTGCTAACCAAGATGGCGACCGATATTTTTCCAGAAATTAATATCCCCGTCGTCAGTATTATCTGGAACTACAACGGCCTGTCTGCGCAAGAAATGGGGCAGCGCATCGCCGCTGTCAATGAGCGCAGTTTGACAACCACGGTCAACGATATTGAACATATCGAGTCCCAATCGCTGGCTGGCATTTCCATCATCAAGATTTTTTTCCAGCCCAATGCCAATATCCAGACGGCGATTGCACAAGTAGTCTCTATCGAACAAGCGCAATTACGCCAGCTACCGGCAGGCATTACACCGCCGCTGGTGATTAAATATTCGGCATCCAGCATCCCTGTCATTCAGCTTGGGTTATCGAGTGCGACGATGAATGAGCAATCGCTGTTTGATACTGCCGTCAATTTTTTACGTCCACAATTAATCACTATTCCGGGCGCCGCGGTGCCCTTCCCTTTTGGTGGCAAATCCCGGCTTGTTTCAGTAGATTTAGACACGCAAGCACTGCTGGCAAAGGGACTGACACCAACAGATGTAGTGAATGCCGTGAATGCGCAAAATCTGGCGCTGCCTTCCGGTACCGCTAAAATCGGCGCGACCGAATTCAACGTCAACATGAACGGATCACCGGACACGATTGCGGGACTGAACAATATTCCAGTACTGAACAAAAACGGCACCATGACTTATCTGTCAGAAGTCGCACGCGTACGCGATGGCTTCTCGCCCCAAACCAATATTGTCCGGCAGAATGGCGAGCGTGGTGTGCTGTTATCAGTACTCAAGAACGGTGGCTCATCAACACTCGACATCGTCAATAATCTACGCAATATCTTGCCTACCGCCTTACAAACCCTACCTAAAGAATTAAAGATCACCCAACTATTTGACCAATCTGTCTTTGTCAAAGCCGCTATTACCGGCGTCATCCACGAGGCGCTGATCGCTGCGGTATTGACCGCTGCCATGATTTTGCTATTTTTGGGTAACTGGCGCAGTACCTGCATCATTGCCGTATCCATTCCTTTGTCCATTCTGGCGTCGATACTGGCGCTATATACGCTGGGAGAAACCATCAATATCATGACTCTCGGAGGCTTGGCGCTGGCAGTCGGCATTCTGGTAGACGATGCGACCGTCACGATAGAAAATATCGAGCGACACTTACACCAAGGTTCTGATTTGCACAAAGCGATACTGGACGGTGCCGGTGAAATCGCCATCCCTGCGCTGGTTTCTACGCTGTGTATTTGTATCGTGTTCTTGCCGATGTTTTTCCTAACCGGTGTTGCACGCTATTTATTTGTGCCTTTGGCAGAAGCTGTGGTTTTTGCGATGCTGGCATCCTATGTGTTATCCCGCACTCTGGTGCCGACCATGGTCATGCTGATGATGGATCATTCACATACTGATCCGGCGGCCAAGCCAAGTTTGCTGCAACGGGTCTATCGCAAATTTGATGCCGCATTTGAAAAATTTCGCGGTGGCTACATCATTATTTTATCTACGCTACTCACGCATAGAAAAATGTTTGGCGGCATGTTCCTCGGCTTTTGTATTTTGTCTTTAGGTTTGGTATTTGGCTTGGGAAGAGATTTCTTTCCTAGTGTCGATTCTGGTCAGATACGTCTTCACATGCGCGCACCGACAGGTACTCGTATTGAGGAGACTGCCCGTATCGCCGATGAGGTGGAAAAAGTCATCCGCGAGATGATTCCAAAAGAAGAAATCGGTACCGTGCTCGATAATCTCGGCTTACCGTATAGCGGCATCAACCTGTCCTACAGCAATGCAGGCACGATAGGCACGCTGGATGGCGAAATTCTGATCTCACTGAACGAAGATCATCGTCCTACCGCGACCTATGTTGAGCGGCTGCGTCGTGAACTGCCAAAGCGTTTCCCCGGGGTAGAATTTTTCTTCCAACCGGCCGATATCGTGACGCAGATTCTGAACTTCGGCTTACCGGCAGCCATGGATATCCAGATCGCTGGCAATAATCTTCCGTCCAATTACCGTTATGCCAGTGATCTGATGAAGCAGATTAAACAGATACCTGGTGCAGTGGATGTACATATCCAGCAAAGGATGGATCAGCCTACCTTAGCCTTAAATATAGATCGTAGCCAGATCAAACAGCTAGGTTTAAATCCGGTTGATGTCGCACAGAATTTGCTGGTGTCTTTGTCAGGCAGCTTCCAGACTGCACCTGCCTTCTGGCTCAATCCGGTAAATGGCATTGTGTATAGCATCGCCGTGCAAACGCCACAACATCAGATCAGTGATTTAAATTCCCTATTGCGTACGCCTGTGCGCTCCAGTTCGGTTGCGAATACAGCGGGCGATGGTATCGTCCCCTCGCAAATTCTGAGTAATCTGGTCAGCGTAAAACCAGCGCAACAAATGGCGGTGGTCTCGCATTACAACATCACACCTGTGATTGATTTGTATGTCAGCGTAGAAGGCCGTGATCTGGGCGGTGTATCTAATCAAGTGGAAAAACTGGTGAACGACTTACGACCAACATTGCCACGCGGTACGCGGATTGATATCCGTGGTCAGATACAAACGATGAAGTCGTCTTTCATCGGTTTGGGAGTTGGTTTGCTGATGGCGATTGTTTTGGTGTATTTACTCATCGTGGTCAATTTCCAATCGTGGGTAGATGCCTTTATCATCATTACGGCATTGCCTGCTGCCTTGGCTGGTATCGTCTGGATGTTATTTTTAACGGGAACTACACTGAACGTTCCCGCCCTGACTGGCGCGATTATGACCATGGGGGTCGCCACCGCCAATAGTATTTTGATGGTCTCGTTTGCTCGGCAGCGCCTTAACGATGGATTGCCGCCGCTGTCAGCCGCATTGGAAGCCGGAGCTACCCGCATCAGACCTGTATTAATGACTGCGCTGGCAATGATCATCGGTATGATCCCGATGGCAATCGGCCTTGGTGAAGGAGCAGAACAAAATGCCCCGCTCGGTCGCGCAGTGATCGGCGGCTTGCTGTTCGCTACGGTATCTACGTTATTTTTTGTTCCGATCGTCTTTGCCAGCATCCATCGCTACCTTGAGCATCGCAAGCAAGCTACTGCTGCCACAAATAATACTTCCCCCGTACCTCCATCATCGCCTGTTGTAGAAGAAGGAAAGTCCTGATATGTCTGATCAACGCCACGCCGTCCTTGGCATACATAGCGCGCAAAGCCATGAGGCAAATGCTGAGCAACATTCCAATCCTCATGCACATCCACATCACCACCGGGGCCCTATCTTGAAACGAGCTAAATTGATCGGCGCCTCAACGCTAGCGCTGCTGGTACTGGGTGCAATCATCACCATGGGATTGCGCGTTGTTCAATCGAACGCACTAGCAGAATCAACCGCAGAGCACGCCAAAATCTATGTCACTACGGTGAACGCCAAAGCGTCTGGAAATACCGATGCCTTAACCTTACCTGGCACGCTACAAGGCATGATCGAATCGCCTATTTATGCGCGTAGCAGCGGCTATGTATTGCGCTGGAATAAAGACATCGGCAGTAAAGTGAATAAAGGAGACGTACTGGCAGAGATCGACACACCAGAAATCGACCAGCAATTAGCGCAAGCCATCGCCGCCCGCCAGCAAGCTGCATCCAGTTTAGAACTTGCCAAATCGTCCGCTGAACGTTGGGAAGCTTTGCGTAAAAAGGACGCCGTCACCCAACAAGAATTAAACGAGCGTTCCAGTGCCTTTACGCAGGCTCAGGCAAACTTTGCCTCCGCCGAAGCCAATGTGCGCCGCTTGCAAAAATTAGAAGAATTTAAAAAAATTACTGCGCCATTTTCTGGAGTGGTAACGCGACGTAACGTCGAAATCGGCGACTTAATTGATGCTGGCAATGGCGGCGCAGGACGTGCCCTGTTTACGCTGGCGCAAGTTGATACCTTGCGTGTGTATGTCTATGTGCCACAAGCCTATGCGCAACGCATCAAGACTGGCGACACGGTCAAAGTGACTCAGAGTGAGATGTCGGGTCAGACGTTCCAGGGTACGGTCGCACGCACAGCCGGTGCGATCGATGCGGCAACCCGTACAATGCAGATGGAAATCAATTTAAACAATAAAGATGGCAAGTTATTAGCCGGGTCCTACGTACAGGTTGCATTACCCGTCAGCGGGACGTCCAATGCCTTAATTGTTCCTTCTAATGTGATTTTGTTCCGTCCGGAAGGCACTCAAATTGCCGTCGTAGATGCGCAAAGTCATGTCAAGCTGCGGACTGTCAGCATCGGACATGATCTGGGTAATGCTCTGGAAATTTTAGATGGCATCAGCTTATCTGACAAACTCATACTCAATCCAGCAGACTCGCTGGCGGATAACGACGCGGTAACCGTGATGCCGGCAAAGGTAGCGGAAAAAGCGGCTGAAAAAATGTCCGAAAAGTCAGCTAATAGTGATGCCTCACCGAAGAAGGCAGGCTCATGAAGTCAGCTCGCATTTCTTCCACAGGGGCACCAACCATCCTAGCGTTGTTGGCACCGCTAGCATTGTTAGCTGGCTGTTCCAGCGCACCGGACTACAAAAAACCACAAGTCGCGATGCCAGCCGTATGGCAATCCACCGCACCATTTGTACAAGGCACTCCAGCCGATCACATACCAAAGGGACAGTGGTGGGTGATATTTCAGGACCCACAACTAAACCAGCTAGAACAACAAGCGATGGCGCAAAACCAGACGCTGCAAGTCGCAGCGGCACGTCTGGAACAAGCACGTGCCCAGGTCAGTGTCAGCGCTGCTGGCTTATTTCCGCAAGTCGGATTACAAGCAGGCGCCGCGCGCCAAAAAACCTCGGCCGACCGCCCGCTCGCATCCTACAACACGGCAAACCAATCGACAGTACAAAATAATTTTCAGCTCGGATTCGCGGTGAATTATGAAGCAGACTTATTTGGTCGTGTCCGCAACACCGTGGCCAGCGCACGGGCAAGCTCAGAGCAAGCGGCTGCCGATTTTGAAAATACACGATTAGTACTGACCTCAGAACTCGCTGCTGATTACTTTAATCTGCGTGCACTAGATGCCGAGATTGATGTGCTCAGCCAAGGTGTGAAGCTACAGGAAAAAGCACTGAATTTCATCGATGCAAGGCATGAATTAGGCGTTGCCTCCGGCCTCGATCTGGCACAACAACAGGCCTTGCTTGACGCGAGTAAAACGCAACTCAGTTTATTGCAGAACCGCCGCGCACAATATGAACATGCCTTAGCCACCATGACAGGCACGCCAGCACCCAATTTTAAGCTGGCGCCGTCGATGGCTAAAATGCTACCGCCCACATTGCCGGTCGGCTTACCCTCTGATGTGTTGCAGCGACGTCCTGACATCGCCGCAAACGAACGCGCGATTGCCGCAGCCAATGCCAATATCGGCGTCGCCCGATCTGCTTATTTCCCTACTCTACTGTTGCAAACCAACGGCGGCTGGGATGCCAATCAGATCAGCAATTTATTTAGCGCGCCCAGCTTGTTATGGTCTTTGGGGACAGCGTTGACACAAACTCTGTTTGATGCGGGAAAAACGAATGCCACGGTCAAAATCAGCGAGGCGTCCTACACCGCCTCGGTCGCCAGTTATCGCCAAAGCGTACTGGTTGCGATGCAAGAGGTTGAAGATGGCATGACCGGATTAAGCATCCTAAACGACGCCGGCAAACAAGCAAACGCCAGCGTACGGAGTTCACAACGCGTACTAGATCTCGCCAATGATCGCTACGCAGGCGGCTTGGACACCTATTTAAACGTCATCACAGCGCAGCAAACTCTGCTCAACAATCAACGTCAGGCAGTACAAATCAACGGTCAGCAAATGCTGACATCGGTGTATCTGATTAAGGCTTTAGGTGGTGGATGGGATGGTGCTCGGGATGCCGAATTGAACAGACCTTGAGTTTGCTTAGAGCAGATGTTAAGCGGATGTTGAACGTAAGCGGAGCTGATCTAAATTAACTCGCAGTGACGGTATTTTTCAGTAAAAATAAGGAAATAAATGCATTGAAATCAATATACTCCCCCTTATTTTTAATAAATACACCCTATCGCCTAATCATTATATGGACAATTAAATATACTAATTGGGAGTATATTTAATTCGCATTGGCTATGCCTCATTGCAATTTCATCGGTTTAACATAGCCAGTCATCTCCAAATACCCTTGACCGACTCGCTTGCCATCTTTCTGGATCGTGACAGCTCCTTCCCAATATACCGCCCCAGTTGACCGACGCGAATCCAATTCCTGATCGTCTTGTAGAGGCGTGATTTGCCATTGCATATTTGCAGTAGAGATCATGGTAGCAACCGGATAAGTCGCATTAGTGCGAGGTGAGCGCCATGTGCGCACAGGTTGGAAGCGAATTTGCTCTGGCAAAAATTGTGTAGCTTGGCCGGATTTATCGCGCAGCGTTGCATGCGACCAGACAGTATCACCGCGTTGATTACGGATTTGAAACGCCATCAGCACGTCACCATTATCCAGATTGGCACCAAGCCAGTCCCAGCCTGTGGCTTGCGCATCCAGCACGCTGGTAGACCATTCGTGATCTAGCCAAGCTTTACCCTGCACCTCCATGTTAGGTGATCCCGACTTGGCGGCACTTTCAGACACAGCAGAAGAGCTATTTGACCGCATCAGCTTACCCGACACTTTCAGTTGAGGTTCACTATAGTAATAGCTTGCTTGCTCTGGTTTTGGTCCCTTACGGGAGTAACCAGCCTCGCCTTGTAGCAAGAGTGGCTGTGTTGGTGTGAGCTGTAACTGCAGTGAGAAGTCACGCGTACGCACTTGCGCCTGATAACTACCATCAGCGTTTCGCAGCAAATGCCAATCACTCAATTTCACATCCGTATTCCCTACCTTGGCATACGCAAGACCAAAACCGGAGCGAGCGCTTTTTTGATCATGTAACAGATGTCCGATCTTAGGATCAGAGAGCGCGGCATGCGCAATCACTAGCTGCGATGGTGCAAACGCGCTGGGGTTGTTACGGTCATGATCGGTTGCCGAGCGGAAGAAGGTAATCTGAAAGCCGAGCGCTTGATGATCCGGTGTGTCTAGCCAGCCTGTGACGTACCACCATTCAGTACGAAACGTGGGATGGGCGCCAAAGTCGGTGGGAAATTGTAGCAATGTGCCCGGTTGCACTACACTAAAATCAGGCGGGGCTGCATGACTAACGGCACCGAACGCTGCCAATAACAAGCCGAAAATAATGGAAAAATACGAAGCAGCGCTATGATTCCTTTTCTTTCGATTCCACATTACCAATCCTCCTTCACCGCCCGCACCGAATCACCGGCCACAGCGCGCGCACCTGACAATACCGCCGTCGCGGCAGACGATAACAATAATAAAACGGCGACCGATGCCAGCATCAACCACGGAATATGCATTTGCATACTCCAATGAAATGACTGAGGATTAACAATAAAAATCAGCACCAGACTAATAATCCAACCGAGTAGGAAGCCGACCATAATCCCCAATCCTGTCAGCAAACTTCCCTCTGCACCCAGTATTTGTAATATCTGTGTGCGCGTCACCCCAACATGGCGCAACATCCCAAACTCTTTGGTACGCGCCAGTGTTTGCGCTGAAAATGTCGCCGCGACACCGAACAAACCGATCATCATCGCAACGATTTCCAATAGATAAGTGACTGCGAAACTACGATCAAAAATTTTAAGACTGATTGCGCGGATTTCTCCAGGATCAGCGAACTCAACCGTATTCCCAAATGGTAGCGACCTCACCTGTTTAATAACGGACACCGTACTGATATCAGGATTAAAAAATAGCGCGGCATCTGTCACAGTAAGGTCCGCCGTCAACCGCTGATAATCTGATAGGCGAATTTGTATCGAGCCAGATTGCCTCGCATAGTCACGCCACACCCCTGCTACTGTAAATGGATGCACGCCTGTACCGACAGGCAAATTGACGCGTTGCCCGACACGATATCCGTACAAATCCAGCATCGCCTCAGACACCCAGACCGGCATGGTCTCTGCTGCGATCTTGGTAGCATCTATCACATCCTCAGTCAGCGGCAAGGTGCGCTCGGGATCTGCTGCATCAGTCGTGCGGGCGATCATGATGACGGGTGGCCGTGTTATATCTAGCGTTAATGGAATTGTGCGCAAAAACTCTGCGCGCTTTATACCTGCCAGAGTGCTAATCATTTTTTGTTGTGCTGGGTTCATTGCCGCAGTTTCACCGTTGGACGCTGTGCGCACATATAAATTGGCAGACAATATTTGCGCCAGCCAATCATCTACCGACACCCTAAAGCTCGATACCATAATCGCCATCGCCACCATCAGACTAAAACTCGATAACACACCTCCCAGTGCAATCGAGGCTTGATTTGGTGTGTTGGCTAGGCGAGCAAGAACCAGCAACAGGACCTGATTTTTTCTGAGCAAAGCAGCGCGGCTTTGTAGAAAATTCAGGAGAGACGTGAATACTACTGCGGAACAGCGAGGCATTAATCCAATACCGCCGATGAGCAATAAAGCGACCGCCAGATAACCGAATACCGGCAATTCGAATACGGGCGGCAATTGCGTCAGCACACCACCCAAAGCCAGACATATCATCGCCGGCCAAGGAGACGAGAAGCGCGTCATCGCAACATCCTCACTACCGGACTTTAATGCAGGTCCCGGCTGCGCACGTGCCGCTTCTAAGGCGGGTGCCAAACTTCCTAGCAACGCAATACCCGTACCGAGTAAAAAGAAAACGGCAGCAGACGTCAAATCAAACTGCACACTGGGGCGGATGCCGGGAAAATAACCGCCACCCAAATCGCCACCAAAAAAACGTAGTGCCAGTGCGGCCATAGCATATCCGGCGGCAAGTCCAATCAGGGATCCGAGTGCGCCAAGTACGCCGCCCTCTAACAAAATTTGTCGCAGCAACAACGACCGCGTCATTCCAATCACACGCAACAATGCAAACTGAGAACGTCGACGCAGTACCGACAAAGCCTGTGTTGAAAAAATCAAAAATGCGCCGGTGAATAAGGCGACCAAAGCAAGCACGTTCAAATTAACGCGATATGCACGTGACATATTGGCACTGCGCGCCTCCTGATCTGCACTCTCTGTGATCAATAAGTGCTTATTAAATTTATTCGTGCGGTTGTTCGTAACTTCGTTCGTAAATTCGTTCGTCGATTCACTCGCAAATTCTTTAGATAAGCTGCGACGAAAAGCATCACGGGAGATGCCGCTGTCCAGCTTTAAATCAATCCGCGAGAGCTTACCGAGTCGCCCAAAACGCCACTGCGCAGTAGCGATATCCATCACAGCAATCCGTTGTCCGGGACGTGCCCTGACAATGCCACCAGCTACCCGTAGTGAGACGGTCTCAGTACCACTTTGTAAGCGCAACTGATCTCCAGGCTTGACCGCAAGCCATTCTTGCGCGGCTGGCGATAAAAAGATGGCGTCATCAGACAAGGTATCAAACGGATGGTCAATCTGCGGTACTCCGATTAAATCCGGAGCCAATTCCATCGCCTGAAATACATCTATACCCAGCACCTTCAGAGCACTGCGCTGCCCTGGTACCGTTGCATCGATTTCCAAAACAGGATTCGCCAGCGATACCCCTTGATGCTCGGCAAGCAAAGGATAAACCGACTCATCAAACAGACTTTGGCTACCGCGTACTTGTAAATCAGATTGCCCTGTCAAGCTTTTGGCGGCGGCAGAAAACTCATTTAATGCAGCACCATTGATCAGGTCAATTGCGAAGCCCAAAGCAACGCCCAAGGCAATCGCGGCGATCGCAGCCATGGCGCGTACTGGATGCGCACGCCATTCGCCAAACACCAGCCATTTCATTAGTTGCGTGTGTAAACTACTCAGCATGGAGAGATGCAGCAATGTGCTCTGTTCTCGGAGCCAGGGGATGCAGCCCGTCACTGGTCAGTATTAAAATCCGGTCTGCCGTCGATGCCGCTGCCATGGAATGGGTCACCATGATGGCGGACGCACCATTGGCTTTAATTTCATCGCGCAATAATTTTAAGATCCCCTGCGCCGTGGCCGGGTCCAGATTGCCGGTCGGTTCATCAGCCATGACCAATGTAGGTCGATGCACCAGTGCGCGGGCAATGGCGACACGCTGTAGCTCTCCTCCGGACAATTGACGAGGAAAATCACTGCCTCGTCCATCCAGACCAACTGCTTTTAGCATCTGTGTCGCACGCGCAGGCGACTCGCCATTTAGCAAGAGTGGCAGGCTGATGTTTTGCATCAAACTTAAGTGGGGTAAGACATGAAAAGCCTGAAAAATAAATCCTAGCTTCTGACGGCGTAAGCGGGTCGCTTCGTCATCCGTCAGTTGCGACATGATCGCTCCATCGATCAAAACACTGCCAGAATCCGGCGTATCCAGTCCTGCAATCATGTTGAGTAAGGTGGATTTGCCGACGCCAGATTCGCCCATGATTGCAATGTACTCCCCCGCATTCAGCGTGAAATCTAAACCGGATAACACCACGCGCCCATCGGCATAACTTTTCTTCAGGGCGCGGCACTCTAGTGCGGGGACTTCACTCATTTATCGACCATTCTTTCATGCGATTTCATTTGATTATTAGCTCCAGCTTGCCAATCACTATTTGCGATAACTCTATGTGGTATGTTTTAAATATGCTGGGGCACGGCGATGCTTGGTCGCTTGCTCAAACGCGTAGGCTAGTTTAATCAGAGTTGGTTCTGCATAGGCGCCCGCGACAAACGACACCCCAATCGGCAAACCATTAAAAAATCCAGCAGGCACCGTAATGTGCGGATACCCTGCAACCGCTGCCGGTGATGAGAAGCTGTCGCCAGAATGATCGCCGTTAATATAATCGGTCAACCATGCCGGGCCACCTGTCAGGGCAAAAAGTGCGTCTAATTTATTCTCGCTCATGACTTTATCGATACCTTCTTGGCGTGAATATCGATGATTATTTTCTAAGGCATCGAGATACTCTTTGCTGTCCAAACCGCCTTTGGCTTCTGCACGGATCAACAGTTCCTGATCAAAATAAGGCATCTCCTTATCACGATATTGCTCATTAAATGCGATCACATCTTTTAAGGTTTTGACCGGAGCACCAACGCCAAATTCTGCCAAATATTTATTCAGATCGGTTTTCAGTTCGTACAGTAAAACCTCTAATTCTGAATCACCATATTTACTCATATTAGGTACTTCAACATCGATCAGAATGGCACCTTTGGCTTTCATGACATCCAAAGCTGCATCAACAATTGGCTGTAGGCGCATATTGCCACCCATCGCATTACGCGCGACGCCGATACGTGCACCTTTTAAACCATCTGCATTCAGATATTTTGCGTAGTCAACTGCCTTGCCGGCACTAGCTGCCGTCGCAGCATCATGCGTATCGACGCCGGTCATGGCAGTTAACATTACCGCGGCATCGCTGACAGAGCGTGTCATTGGTCCGGCGGTATCTTGCGAATGGGCGATAGGGACAATGCCATCACGACTGATTAGCCCCAAAGTTGGTTTGATACCGACCAGTCCACAAATCGATGCTGGTGAAGTGATCGATCCGTCTGTCTCTGTACCTACTGCAATAGCGACAAGGCTGGCGGCAACTGCCGCACCAGAGCCAGAGCTGGAGCCACTGGTATTACGATCTAATACATACGGGTTTTTGGTTAAACCACCGCGTGCGCTCCAGCCAGAAGTAGAACGGGTAGACCGCATATTGGCCCATTCACTCAGATTAGTTTTACCTAAAATTACTGCACCAGCCTCACGCAATCTGGCGACTAAAAAAGCATCGCGTGGCGCCTTGGCGCCGACTAGCGCCAGCGATCCTGCAGTGGTCTGCATTTTATCGGCAGTAGCAATATTATCTTTGAGCAGCACAGGAATACCATGCAAAGGGCCACGTGGTCCTTTGGCTTTGAGCTCACGATCCAGGGCATCGGCGATAGCTAGTGCATCCGGATTAAGCTCAATAATTGCGTTTAAATTCGGACCCGCTTTATCGACAGCTTTGATCCGCGCTAAGTATTCCGTGACTAGTTTTTTTGATGTCAGCGATCCCGCAGTCATTGCCGCTTGCAGATCAGCGATACTGGCTTCAACGATGTTATGAGCTTTTTCAGCCGCTGCTGAGGACGCAGCAAGTGTGCCGGAAGCACTAACGACATCAGCGACACTAGCAGCACCAGTGGCGCTAGCGATTACACTCAACTTCATAAAATTCCGACGATGCATAGACTACTCCAGTTAGAGATAGAACGAACCCATCAAAAACCTTCTTAACTTAGATCAGGCAAGATAAGTCGCAGACAAAAAATATACTTCACAACTATATTGTTAAACGAAGACGTATCGTCTTTTTATTTCAGTTCAATTTGACCGGATTCCAACAGAGTGTCTTGCGCATCGTCGAACTGAAAATGACATCTACAAGTTTTATTTTTAGCGAAGTATTAAGCGAGTTATTAAAGAGGATGAAGAAGAAAAATGCAGTCTGCTCTCACATTAGAAATACGCCTGACGACACATATAAGTCTTCTAGTTTGCATATGATTTCCGCCTTTCGACGGAGTTTAATTCATACAAGTATTTCCTATACTCCCAATTAGTATAATTTAATCGTCCAATCATTTACTGCCTTATAAGGCAGATTAGTAAAAAATAATGGGGAGTATATTCAATAGAGACGAGTAAACGCAGCTCATAAAGTTTATTTAACCGAGATACCTGCACCAATGCTATTGAGTCGCTCTGGCAGCTAACATGCCTTTGGCTATTTGCTCGGATAATTGCCGGACTGACTCAGACACAGCGGGTGCAATCGGATCGTAACCTGCACCGCTGACAGGGACGGTGATGGCAGTGCGCTCGCGCTTGAGTGTATTTTTACTGCCATCTTGTAGTATCCAGATTGCCTCTAATGTCACCTTATCTCCGCTCTGTATCAATAGCTGGGCTACTTGTATAGCCAAATGGTAGCGCGGCAAATTTTGTCCGGCTGCACTGGTATTGCTGACAGCAACCCTGTTTGCAATCCACGCCCCAGGCAACTGGCTTCGCAGATTGGCAACTACCGCCTGCCCAATCTGCTCGTCCAGTAATGCGACCCAACGCTGATCATCTGCGATGACCGATTCTGTCGCCGATTTTTGGACGACCAATTGGTTTCTGTTGATCGAATCCGGAATACGCACATCACCCACGATTAACTCATAGGTGACTTTGGCGGCGTTAGCGTCGTCAGCCTGTGCACCGCTTGTATTATTGAGCGGATAGGTAAGTTGATAGTAACGCTCGGTGTAGGGCGTGGCACATGCTGTCAGCGCTAAAGTAAAAAGCGTCAAAATGATTTTTGATGCTTGCGCTTTGCGAGCCTGAATATTTAAAACCGAAGCCACGACTCTGCTCACCAACACTTTAGCCATCATTATTTTACTCATCATATTTTTCTTCATCATGGCTTTACCTTTTGTTTGCCAAAGAGCAGCGCTTCAGGATGGCGCTCTAACATATCGGCCAGATTAGCCAGGGCTCGGGCAGATTTGGCGACTTGTTTTAAGGATTCGCGCACGTCTTGCTGCAAAGGTGCATCCTCAGCCAGGATTGCATTGGCATTGGCTAAAGTTGCTTTCGCCTCTTTTAAGGTGGAAGTAAGTTCTGGCGTAACGTCAGTATCCAGACGGCGTACCAGTTTTTCAGTACTAGCTAGTGTGGTGTTAAGTTTTTCTAAAGCCTGTACGAGCTGAGCAGACATTTGCTCCATCGGCAGCTTATCGATTTTTTTAGCGATACGACCAACGGTATCCTGGATCTCGCCTAAGCCGCCGCCGACTGTTGGCAATACTGGGTATGCGGTGCTCCAATCCATTTTGGCGGGCTTTGCATCGGGGAAAAAATCCAACGCGATATAGAGTTGCCCAGTCAGCAAACTACCGCTGCGCAATTGGGCACGCAAACCGCTGGCCAATAAATGATCGACCAGAGCGCGCTCTTTTGCCTCGGTATCATCATCGGGTGGTTTGGTACCTGATCTGACTCTGGACCTGAGGCGATCTGGGAATATATTAACCTCGACTGGGAAGCGCGGCACCCGGCCATTATCGGAAAACTCTACGCCCACCGATTTGACCTCGCCGATGACAATACCGCGCAAATCCACTGGTGCACCTTTTGATAAACCGCGCAAGGATTCCGGGAAATACATCAGGAAATTACGCACCTTGGTATCCGGTGCGCGCATCGCTTGTTCTCTGTCTTCAAACAAGGTAAAAATTGAGCCTTCAAATGCAGGCTTACCCCCTGGCAGCGCATCATCATGATCCTGGAAGGCTAAGCCACCTTCAATCAGTGATGTCAGTGACTCTGTGGTGATACGCAGACCATTTGCATCGAGTTGCATATCCACCCCGCTGGCATGCCAGAAGCGCGTATCAGCGGTCACATATTGATCATAAGGTGCATCAATAAATACTCTGATCGTGACGCCCTTGCCGTCTTGATCCAGCGTAAATTTGGTGACATGTCCGGCGTTAATATGCCGGAAAAAAATCGGCGATCCATAATTGACCGAGCCAGTCTGAGTCCCACGTAATACGAACTCGTGACCAGCAGAATCACGGGTCACCAGGGGCGGCTCTTCCAGTCCGACAAACTCATCCGTCGTCGCTTCCGCTACGCCGACATCAACACTAATATAGTTACCGGATAACAGCGTGCTTAAGCCCGATACCGAGCCACCGGAGATACGTGGTTTGACCACAAAGAAACGCGTATCGGTCGCTAAAATATCGGAGGCACTTTTGATCAATTGAGCCGATACCAGCACGCGCTTGCGGTCCGACGATAAAGTGATTGCAGTGACATGGCCCACATCCACATCTTTGTAGCGAATTTTAGTTTTGCCCGCCTCTAAGCCCTCTGCAGATTTAAAGCTAATCGTAATCACTGGCCCCTGACTGGTAACGCTATGTACGACTAACCAAATACCAATCAGCGCCGCAATAATCGGGACTGCCCAAACGAAGGAAGGCAAACGACGACGTTGCCTCACTTTGACATTGGGGATATCTGCAGAATTTGTGGTGATTGCAGGCTCAGATCCAGACTGCGGATTTGCTGCCTGCTGACTAGCTATTGGCTTAGCAGTTGGGGGAACACTTGCACCACCTGCGCCATCTGGTTTTTCTGATGTTGGATCACTCATGAGAAGTTTCTATAGCAGACCAAATTAAACGAGAATCAAAGCTTTGCGCCGACAGCATCGTCAACACGACAACAGCACCAAAGGCTAACGCGCCACCGCCCGGATGCACCGAGGCAAGCGACTGAAACTGCACCAGCGCAACCAGCACAGTCACCACATACACATCCAACATCGACCAACGACCAACCGCCTCAATAAGTCGAAATAACTGGGTGCGGGGTAATGGATTTGAAGTCGATTTTCTCCAGCAAGTCAGCAATAATAAGCTGATTGAAAATAGCTTCAGCATGGGTACCATGATGCTGGCAAAAAATACCAGCAGAGCCAACGGCCAGGAGCCAGTTTCTAGCAACAACAATACCCCACTCATAATAGTATCGTCTTGTCCGCCGAAGATGGTTTCGGTATGCATGACAGGCAATAAATTAGCGGGGATGTACAAAATAGCCGCAGCCAAAAGATAAGCCGCAGATTTTGCCAGACTGTCTTTGTCACGCAAATGCAACGACGCACCACAGCATGGGCAATGCGTAAGCGATGCATCTTTAGTCGAGCATAAGGTTTCGCAGATATCGCAACTCACAAGATTGGCCTCGGCACCGTTTTTGCCTGCCAGGTTTTCTGCTACACATGCGACATCATGCTCAGACATGCCTGACCTCAGCAGAAGTCCGTCTTGTGCTTTGCTGATGTGCCCAGACCCAGACATTACGCGGCGTCAGTATGGATGTCAGTCCCGCACTCACACAGATCATTGCAGCACATGACCACAAGGCGGGGCCAATAATAATATCTGCCATGTGTTGCAGTTTGACCAGCGACACCAGCAAACCCAGCATAAATACTTCTACCATGCTCCAGGGACGCAGCTTCTGTAAAAACCTCATAGGTGCCCCGACGGCTTTATCTGGATCGCCAAATTTTAATGAATGTAAAACATACAAAGCCATCATGATTTGCAAGGCCGGAGCCAGCATCGTCGTGATGACAACCAGAATTGATATCGCGTGCATCCCATCGTTCCACATCGATAAAGCGGCATGAAACAAAGTTGTATTGTTAGTGGCTTGCTGCACCTTGAGTGTGAGCAGCGGAAAGCTATTTAATATCAGCAGCAAAATCGCCGATGTTACCGCAATCGCCAGTGCTTGATCTAACGTAGCCCGGCTATTTCTGTACAGCATGGCCTGGCAACGAGGACAACTAGCCGTCTCGCCAACGACCAGCTCCAGGTCACGACAAATCAGGTCACATTCATGACAGACAATGAGCTTGACAGTAGTTTGCTTAATATTAGTTTGCTTGACTGGCGAAGTGGATGTGTTCATCGTCCTTGCTATTGCTGCATTGTAGGTAAGTATGTAGATAAGCCGCGACTACTGATAAGGCGATCAATTATTGCCGACAAACCCGAAAATTGCTAGCGACAATGGGACTGGCAATAGGACTTACAAAGGGACTTAGAAAGAGACTTAGAAAGAGACTTAGAATAGGACTGTAAATGATGAATACAAATATTCATAGAATTTACACAAAAATCCAAATCTCTCACGAAAGAGGTAAAGAGAAAATCAGCACTTTTCTCTGCATTGGTTGCTCCTGTGTGTCTCTATACCTCTGTCGTGAAAGGTCTTGAGCTTTTTTATCCTTTCTGCTGACGCAAAAAAATGGCAACCTTTTATCCAGTCAGCGTCTTCATCGTCAGCGCATTTTTTACACTACTCACAGCATGTATTTCGCCACTGCGTAAAGCTTGCTCAGTCTCATGCGTTATACGATGAAATAATCCCTCAGGATTGGATTGCGAAGTCGCATACATTCCTACCCAAGCATCACGACCACTTTGTTTGGCGTGGTACAAACCGATATCTGCTAACTCTACTACCTGAGACCAGCTTAACTGTCTTGGATGCTCCGGTAAAAAAGGAAAACAGGCGAAGCCAACCGAACAGGTTTTTGCGATTTTGACGCCATCTGCCAAGTCAAATGCCAGACTACTGACCGCAGCACGCAAGCGTTCTGCAATTATTTTTGCCTCGCTGCGGTCAGTGCCACGCGCTACCAGCAAAAACTCTTCACCGCCCCAACGAATAATGTAATCGGTTTCGCGTGCTACTTTTTGTAAGCGTTCCCGCATTTGCACTAAAACCAGATCACCTGCTGCATGACCGTATTTGTCATTGATCAACTTGAAATGATCGATGTCAATCATAAAAAACACCAGATCAATATCGGCGGGCATCTCTGCTGCGGCACGTTGCAGACGCTTTTTATTACGACGTAAAGTCATGGCAACATCGTTATCGATATGCTGCAACAAAAAGCGCCGGTTACGTAAGCCTGTCAGCGGATCGGTAAGACTGGCTTGCTGCTGCTCTCGGTAAGCATGTTCCAGTTCAATATTTTTATCGACCAATTGGGATTGAGTATCACGCAGCGTCTTTAAGGTTGCCTCTAGTTGCCGGTAGGCTGTCGCATTCTCTAGCGCAATCGCGCCATACGCGCACAAAGTACGAAAGATCAAACGCTCGCGCTCTGCATATGCCTGAGTCTGCGGTGATTGAATCGACATTACACCTAACAAACGCTGCCCTATCGTCAAAGGAAAAAACAAGGCGCTAGAGGAAGTACGCGTGCCGGGAATCTGATTCGGGTTATATCCTTGCGACGCCTGCTCTCTGATGACCTCTACCCGCTCGCGCGCGCACTTAGCCACATTGGAACTTGGATGCGATATCGGGCCGCGCAGCGCTGGCAACGGCTGCCCATCTTCAATGCCAAAAGCGCAGCTGAAATTAACGCCATCTGGCTCCATTAAAAATATCGAAAAATGCGTCGCATCAAGTAAGCCATGAACATGCTTATACAGCGTTTGAAAAACTGCGTTTGCATCTAAATGTGCTGTGATTTCCTGACCAATCGCACTCAAACGCTCAAGCGTCAGACTAGTTTGTTGCAAAGCCTCTGCCCGCTTTGCCTCCGACATTGCCAGTTCTTGATGATATTGCGCCTCGGCGTGGGCGCGCTCAGTCTGATGACTGATCTGCATTGCAGCAGCACGGTTAGTCGCATCAGCGCTATTAGTTTTCTCGCGGGCGGCAATGGCTTTCACTGCGATAGCATAGGCTTGGGCCGTATCGCCGATATTGGCATGCTCGCGCGCAATCTCATCGAGCAAACTACCGGGGACGGTATATCCATCAATCGTGGCAGCAACATCCAATGCCCGGTTCAGATAATACAAAGCGGAAGTTGGTGCTGTGGTCGGCGTAGAAATCGGATCGGATATTGGCAAAGAATGATGTGCATGTATTTGCGCCAGCACGCGTAAAGCATCAATCTGGTTAAACCCATTACGCTGCTCGACCGCCAGCGCCAGCGATGCTAGTCCGGCAGCTAGAGCTTCTTCGGGTCGCCCCAAATGTAATTGAGCATGCGACTGACCGCGCAAAGCAATGGTTTGCATGTCGGATTGATTTAAGGCAGTGGCACGTCGTTCCAACTCAAGGAAAGTATCAAGCGCAACAATATAATCACCGCGATCCAGCGCGACATCACCCATATATTCCAGCGTGATTGCGTACGTACGCGAACCAGAAAGTGGGATCAGAATCGTCAGCGCCTCTAGCAATAAATCATGCGCCGCTTTTAGCCGCCCAAGGTGACGTAAAGTGTCTGCAGTTTGTATCAAACCCAGCCCGATACTGGCTGGCCAACCAGTTGGTCGCGCCATTTCCAGACCGCGTTTCATCCATTCCAATGCACCCTGATAATCATTGAGATTATTAAAGCAGCAGCCAACATTCGTGGCAGCAATGATGATCCTTTGCACTTGCCCGGTAATCATCGCGTTTTCGTACATTTGCAAACGGTAGGTCGCGGCAGATTCAAAATCACTGATTTGGAAAGCGATCAGTCCCAGATAATCATAAACCCAGGTAGCAAGACCAGGATGCAAATTACTGAGATCAGAACCAAACCGCGTTCCCCAGCGCGCCTGAGCATTATGTAAATCACGAAACACGGCAAAGCGCGCCATCGTGGCTTCCATCAAATCGGATCGTAAGCTATCGCCAGCACGACGCGCATCCGCCAATGCCAGTTCCAACTCGGCATCACGGCGATTGGGATCGCTACGGTCTGCGATGATTAACGCCAGCAACCAATGAGCATCGGCACATCCGATCGCGTCATCCAAACCTTTAAACAAAAGCAAAGCGCGCTCCACCGTCGCCTCAGCAACATCAAGCTCGGCAAATAACCACTTCACTTCACCACGAATCAGGTCGAGGCGACCAAGAATTCTATTGCGTTCGGCAAGGGGAATATCCGCAATTTCGCTCAAAGCCTCCACCTCAGAAGCCAGAGAAATTGCCCGCGCCGCATCACGCTGACGCAAATGCCACGAAAGTTCAAGCAAATCTAGAAGTTGGCTGGGTACACGCGAGGCCAACAGGCTGACCTCTAACTTGGCGACTTCTTCATCCAGTACAAGAATTTCCATTCGTCAATTTAACTCAAATTTTATATTCAGTCACGATGATGTGAAACGCTTGCTGCCGATTCGGCATAGAACAAATAGCAAATCACTAAATATTTATGCAGAGCCGTACTATTTTTCTCGCTCGATAAGCCTGATCATATTCTATGGCACAGCAAATAACACTCACTTGTACGAATTATTCTGGCCTGCTAACGATCAGGCAACCGTCATATCAATGAATAAACAACAAACTCGACTAAATCCGAAATGTGACTCCAACAGCGCGGGCATAAAGCAGCACCATACTCCCACACAAAAAATCAGTACGGACGAAATTAGTCGACTTTTTTGCAGTCAAATAAGCTTGAAAAATAAACAGACTTATATGTTGGTGCACAGTACTAACAACATACGTAAAAATATACTCCCTATATGTATTTATTATTGTCCACATAAATACTGTCTTACAAGCCGATTTTATTAGAAATGAGGGGGAGTATTTTAATTAGCAAATCATAAAATGCCGGGAAGATATAAGAAAACGGCTTAAAAAAATATATCCCATACCAAAAAATCCGATCAAATCGCTACCGATCAAATGATTATTGGCGCTCGTCGTGTGCGTTTTTAAAATTTCGCTAAAATAGTCCATCTATTGTTGGGTCACTGGCAAGCTTGTTACAGCAATGACTCTAGCGATTTGACAAAATTCCACTTTCACATCACCTTGCTTTTCAACCCTTAAGGGAACATTCATGAAAACAGTTATTGCCTGCGCTATGCTCGCTACTGCAATTGCAGCACCAGCGTATGCTGCGTTAAGTGTCGGAGATGCCGCGCCAAACTTCACAACCCAGGCATCTTTGGGCGGAAAAGAATTTACCTTTTCACTCGCTGATTCACTTAAAAAAGGACCTGTTGTGCTGTATTTTTATCCAGCAGCCTTCACTCAAGGGTGCTCGATTGAGGCGCATCTATTTGCAGAATCGGTGGAGCAATATCGTGCCCTTGGCGCAACTGTCGTTGGGGTTTCTCATGATGACATCAAGACTTTAGACAAGTTTTCGGTCAGCGAATGTGGCAGCAAATTTGCAGTCGCGGCCGACACAGATCAAAAGATCATGAAATCCTATGATGCAATTCTCGTCATGAAACCTGAATACGCCAACCGCACTTCTTACGTGATTACGCCTAATAACAAGGTGATTTACTCATTCACGGACCTGGCTCCAGATAAGCATGTAACCAATACCTTAGAAGCGCTAAAAAAGTGGAAGGCAGCTAATTAACTCGACATAAAATAGACGTGCAAAAGACGCATTGCAAGAAAGATTACTTTGCGTCTTTTTTTGAATGACCTCTACCAAATAAATTGACTCAGAAATCTTAAGTCCGATCATCGCAAACCAAGATTAATCGGCTTGTTTTGGAAGGAGTATGGTCGCAATCAAACCACCGTCGCGATGATTTTCTAAGCGCAACTCTCCGCCATGCGCCTTGACAATACTATGAGCGATGCCCAGACCTAAGCCCATACCACCTGCATTTTGATGCCGGCCATGTTCTAGCCGGACATAAGGCTCCAATAAATGGGGAAAGTCTTCCTCTGGCACGCCCGGGCCATGATCCCGGATCTCTATGGCTATATGATCGATTTGTTCAGAGACATTAATCTCTACCTGTTTGCCATAGTGAATCGCATTGTCCAATAAATTACCAACCGCTCGCTTGAGGGCAAGTGGTTTCGCAAAAGCGGTTAAACCGGATTCAATAAATAAAATTTCATGCCCTGCTAAGTGCGCACCTTTTACCATCCGTCCTAATAAAGCATCAAGTCTGATTTCAGTGGGATTTTCATAAATATCACTATCCTTCACGCATTGCAGCGCACCTTTGACCATCATATCCAGCTCGTCCAGATCATCATGAAACTCGGCACGGACAGCATCATCGTCAAGTAATTCTGCGCGCAATTTCAGACGCACAATCGGTGTACGCAAATCATGAGAAATCGACACAAACAGTCGCTCACGGTCATCAATATAACGCTGAATCCGCTCCCGCATTTCGCCAAAAGCCCGGGCTGTTTTTACAAATTCTTTGCTGCCGGTTTCAGGTAACGGTGGCGTATGTTCACCGTTACCAAATGCTTGCGCTGCCTCAGATAAAGCAGCTAGCGGCCTGGTTGTCCAACGTACGACTAAAATAGATAAAACCAAAACGGCGGCAAGTGAAAGTAGCTGGAGTAATACGCGGTCAGATGAAAAAGGATCACCACTTTTAAAAAAATAAGGGTTGGGCATTAACGTCGCGAGATATAACCACTGACCATCTGCCATCTCGGTTTGGATCACTAAGATAGGAGCAGGATTTGGCTGCGTGATTAAAATATGTTGCACCCATTTTTCCGGCACCTCACTGATTTGTGAGCCATCATCGGATACGACCAGATCGGACGGCCACGCAAATCCGATTTTAAGTTTTTCTAAAGCTGGCAGCTCTTCTTTGAGTGAAATTTTAATATCATGTACTGCCATCGTTGCTAAACGGTTCTCACTCATCTCGTTCAATTTAATCGCATTTTTATTAATGCTGACAAAAAAACGTGTACCACCCATTTCACGAAATAGCTGTATCGTCAGGGGCCTATAATTGGATGGAAGACTGGCAAAATATCGCATCGTACTGGCAGCACTGCGGGCGACATGCTGAGAGGATGCTTTAGTTTCGATCTCAGATTCTTTACGAACTTGCGCCGTCCAGAATGCATTGCCGACGAATTGTGTCAGCATGACACCCGCCACCATTACCACCGTCAATCGTCCCAATAAAGAATGCGGAAGAATTTTTTGCAGGAGACGTTGCGAGTAGGTCATTGCGGGCAATGTAGTAATCCCCGAGAACTCAACTTTGCTAGGCATGAGCAGCGCTAACATCCGCCGAAAATACATAACCTGCGCCGCGTACGGTTTTGATGAGGGCTGGCTGCTTACCATCATCATGCAAACGCAAGCGAAGGCGGCTGATTTGTACGTCTAAAGAGCGATCCAGAGGACCTGCATCACGACCACGCGTCTCTTCGCACAATACGCTGCGATCCAGAATGTCGCCAGGATGCTCAACAAAATATTTGAGTAATTGAAAATCCAGTCCCGTCAGCGCAATCACGGTACCATCACGGTCGCTGACGGTGCGTTCAACGGTGTCAAGAGTAAAGCCGACAAATCGATAATAGCGCGGAGCAGCTAGACTCTCACTACCAGTACGCCTGAGTATTGCTTTAATGCGAGCCAGCAATTCTCTAGGGCTATACGGCTTAGAAATATAGTCATCTGCCCCTAGCTCTAAGCCAACAATGCGATCAGTCTCGTCCGAACTGGCTGTGAGCATAATCACGGGAACGTTGGAGCGATTTCTCACCACTTTGCACAATGCAAACCCGTCCGTATCCGGCAGCATCACATCTAAAATGACCAAAGATAATTCATCTGCGTAGCGGTGAAACTCGGCCAAAAATGATTCACCGTTATGTGCCAGCTTGACCTCATATTGATTTTTTTCCAGATAGGTCTTTAACAGAGTTCTGGTTTTTTGGTCGTCATCGACTATCAGTATTTTGCGCATTATTACTTTCAGTATTCTATCTTTGCTTATGTCTTTGGAAGCGAACGTGCGATGGCGGCCAATCGGCGCTGTGTATCACCTATCGACATTTTGTCGTCGATAAAAAAGCGGACGATCTCAGCAATAATCGCGTCTTTAGAAATTTCGTCGGTCGCCATACGGTGGGCAAAACTAGGCACTTGCGCAGCACTTCCCATAGAAAATGCTTTGAGCGACGCACGGGAGCAGCTATCCATTTTCGACGAATCCTGATTGCGTAAAACAGAAATAGAACCTTTGACACGGTTGTACTCTGTTTGCAGCGACGGTGACACCACAATCTGGGCGAGCTTTTCTTGCGCTGCTCTGTGTGATCCATCCAAGGACAGCATTACGAGCGTATCAATATCGTACAGATGGTAGTTTTGTGTACCGGGCACAGCCATGCAACTAAAGCCGACATCGGTCGCTAATCCCCAATAATTTAACTCTGCTTTTGCCCAGTCTCCCATAATAAACATGGCTGCGTTACCATCGGCAAACTGACGCGCCATTTCTATCCAGGTACGCTCTTGCGCGGAAACGGACATCATTTTTTTGAGCGAGCGTAAGCGTTTTAAGGCATTAGCAAAACGCTTATCGGAAAATGCATCTACTTCTTTTTTGACGAATAATTCTTGATAAAAACCAGCGCCCGCCTCGGACAACACCAAATTTTCAAATAATGTTGCCACTTGCCATGGTTCGCTGCTTTGCGCCAAGGGCGTCACTCCGGCCTGCCTTAACTTTATTGCGACGGCTTCGAATTCATCCCAAGTTTCAGGTGGCTTCAAGTCATATTTTTTGAAAAGTTTTCGATTTATAAATAACGTATTGATGCGATGAATTCCCAGCGGCGCGGCGACCAGACGGCCTTTCGGCTGCACCAAAGTCCAGACCAGTGGAAATAAAACCTTATCCCATTTTCCAGCCGCACCAACGCCGTCAAAATCGAGCAACAATCCCAAATCAGACCATTCGCTAATTAGTACACCATTAACTTGCGAGACCTCAGGTGCATTGCCCGTCAAGATTCGACTTTTCAGCACGATTCCCGCGCCTATGCCTGATCCACTAGGGATCAATGTATCGCGCCAGATAATGTTCTCTTGAGCTAATTTGTTCGCCAGAACATCGACAGCCTTATGCTCACTGGCAGATTTCCACCAGTGCAGCACCTGCAATGTCTCGGCCCACGTTGATGAGCTGCTCACCATCAACAAAATGGGCAATATCAAGTTACGGACTACCTTCAGTGAAGATAACAGGTAACGACGAACGCATTCTGCATGGGGCAACAATCTTATTTTTGCTGTTTGCACCTGAAGATCCTTCTTTGTCTCGGAGGAGACTATAACGTAACTGATTGTTGTTGCGCAGGTAAATAAGGATCGATATTTGTAATGAACTGTGAGCTTACATTGCAATTTATTTCAGGCGGAATCCTAGCTGTTTTTTACAGTAATTCGCTATGACACAGTCCAAAAATGCCAGAAAAACACTAAATTCCCAACGTAAAGTTATGTAACAGCAAGTCTTTCAGTGATTTTCAACTTATTGATATAAATCATATACTTAACCCATTTAACGCACATTACAAGTCTCGGTGTGGTGTCACAGTATCTGCAGTGCTAATGTCTGCTCGCCGCAACAATTTAGTCCGATACGAACGCTGGATAAGTACCCCGTTTTAGATAAATGATGGTGAGAAAAATCAGGCAACCATCTGGAAGCGCCTAAAAATTCTTCAATCGATATGCGCTCAATTAAGAATTTTTAGAACTTTCCATCAGCAGTAGATTAAAAATCCGGGAAATACCGGACATGACAGCATGCTCAAAAGCAGCGTCAGCTTGCTTGCGAGCGATTAAAAATACACAGGAGACATAATGAGTAAAACTGCATTCAGAGCGTTACAGCTCGCCCTTTCACTTGCCTTTACTGCTGGTGTAGCACATGCCAGCGATGCTGAAGGTGAATTCCATGGTTACTTGCGCGCTGGCGTGGGATCTAGCTCCGAAAAAGGTCCACAAAGCTGCTACGACTTAGGTGGCAACACCATGAAGTATCGTCTCGGCAATGAGTGCGATAGCTATTTTGAAGGTGGTTATACAAAGGAACTGGCAAAATCAGAAAACGGCGTGAGCTGGGTCGGTACTTTGTGGATCGACGCTTACAAAAATGGCTCTGATTTTGGCAATGCCAAACCAGAAATTGCCAAAGCCTATGTTGAAGCAAAAGGGCTCGACTTCTTAAACGGCGGTACTGCATGGATTGGTAAGCGTTACTACTTCCGTCCAGATATCCATATGCTGGATCTGCAATACATCAATTTGAACGGCACGGGCGGTGGCTTTGATAAAGTTGGCGGCTTTGGTCCGGGCAAGTTCGGTTATGCCGTGTTCAAAGACAATGACACGAATGATATTGATGCAACGACAGGCAAAGTGCTCAACACCCCAGCGGCGGTGCGCCAGAACTTTATTTATGAAGGTGTGCCGGTCAACGAAAACGGCACCATCGATATGGCAATGTCGCTCATCAGTGCTCAAGGACAAAACCGTCATAACGGTTGGCAGTTCTCGATCTTCCACAAGCAAGATAAAGTACTCGGCGGCGCAAATACTGTTGGTATCCAATACGGTGTTGGTCCAGGAACTGGTATTGGCGGACCATGTTGCGACCGGATCGGTAGCTCCGGCAGCACAACATTAGGCTCTGATGTCACTCGTTTGCGTGTATTTGATAATTTGGTCATCCAGCCAACAGCACAATTCAGTACTGAATTTATCGCGCTGATGCAGCGTGATAAGTCGGATGCACTGGGTTCCTCCACCTGGACGACACTAGGTGCAAGACCGGTATACGCTTTAACAAAAAACTTTAAGTTACAAGCAGAAGTCGGTACGAGCCGCGTAACACAACCAAATGGTGGCGATGCATTACGCTTGACCAAAATCACCTTCGCACCGACGCTGTCTATGGGCGAAGGCTACTGGTCGCGTCCGGAACTACGCGCCTTTGTCACCTATGGCAAATGGAATGATGCAGCAACCGCCGCTGTCAACGCTAGCAATAACTCTGGTCCGGTATATGGCAACAATACCAGCGGCACCTCAGTTGGTATCCAGTTAGAAACCTGGTTCTGATTCGCTCATCGGTCACTTTTACGCTCGCTTTTAAATTTGATCTTTATGACTTAGCTCATTTTTAGTCAATTTTACCGACTGCCCAGATGTGTCTGAACAAAAAAATATCAACACATCTGGCGACAGCAAAATAAAATCATTTAAAAACATTCCCCAAACATATTGGAGTAGACAATCATGAAATTGAAACAAATCGTTCAGGCAACTATTGCAGCCACAGCGTTGATCGCTGGCGCGCAAGTTCAGGCAGCAGAAGTCGAAGTCTTACATTATTGGACTTCCGGTGGCGAAGCCAAATCCGTCGCTGAATTGAAAAAAATGATGGAAGCCAAGGGCATCGTCTGGAAAGATTTCGCCGTAGCTGGTGGCGGTGGTGAAAATGCTATGACGGCGTTAAAAGCACGCGTCATTTCTGGTAGCGCACCGACTGCAGCACAGATCAAAGGCCCGTCGATTCAAGAATGGGGTAAAGAAGGCGTGTTAGCGAATATCGATGCTGCGGCGACCGAAGGCAAATGGGATGCCAGCTTGCCAAAAGTCGTCTCCAATATCATGAAGTATCAAGGACACTATGTTGCCGCACCGGTCAATGTGCATCGCGTCAACTGGTTATGGGTCAATCCAGACGTCTTAAAAAAAGCGGGCGCTAAAGCGCCGACCAATTGGGACGAGTTTTTTGATGCCGCTGACAAAATCAAAAAAGCCGGTTTGATCGCAGTCGCACACGGTGGTCAACCATGGCAAGACGCGACGGTGTTTGAATCCGTCGCACTCGGCGTCGGCGGTCCCGATTTCTATAAAAAAGCAATCGTACAACTGGACCCGGCAAGCCTGACTGGTCCCACCATGATCAAAACCTTTGATACCTTAGCAAAGATCAAAACCTACATCGATAAAGATGCCGCTGGCCGTGACTGGAACCTGGCAACTGCCATGGTCATCAACGGCAAGGCTGGTATGCAATTTATGGGTGACTGGGCGAAAGGCGAATTTACCGCCGCAGGTAAAGTCGCTGGCAAAGACTTCTTGTGTCTGACTGCGCCAGGTACCGAGAAAGCATTCACCTTTAATATCGACTCTCTGACGATGTTTAAAGTTAAAGATGCTGATCAGCAAAAGGCCCAATTGGTCTTGGCAAGCGCGGTGATGAGTCCGGAATTTCAGGAAGTCTTTAATCTGAACAAAGGCTCTATCCCTGCCCGTGCCGGTGTCTCACGCGCTAAGTTTGATAGCTGCGCTATCAAATCAATGGACGATATGGATGCTACGAGTAAGAGCGGCGGTTTAGTCCCTAGCTTTGCCCATGGCATGGCAATCGACTCCGCTAAAGCCGGTGCGATTCAGGACGTGATTGCGAAGTTTATGAACTCCACGATGACCTCGCAAGCCGCAGTACAAGCATTAGCAAAAGCGGCCAAAGCGAAGTAAAGTAAGCTGCAGTAATAGCGACGTGATACAGAAGTAAGCTGCAAATAAGCTGGAAGTACGCTGTAACACAAGGCGGCAAACGTCATACGCACTGGATGAGACAACAACTCGCTGGTGCGTATGACGGGCAGTGATGAAAATAGTGTCGAATTTTGCTTATTTTCATATACTCCCCCTTATTTTTACTAAAAATGCCTTAGTGTCCAATGATTATATGGACAATAAAATATACTCCCTATAAGTAATTGGAGCGATCATTGATGTCGCTCTGGAGATTCTTGATGTCAGTTACCCCCACAGCAATATCGGGCCGCAGTCAGGCTGACGATCACGCTCAGCGCCCCAAGGTCGCCCAAAGACTCGCCAGTTTTGCCGATATCTGGCTACCGCGCATCGTGTTATCACCGACGGTGTTGACCTCCCTCATCTTCGTCTACGGTTTTATCGGCCTGACAGCGTATCTGTCTTTGACCGAATCACGCTTGATGCCGAATTACACCTTCTCAGGATTTTCGCAATATAGCGCCTTGTTTGAAATTGACCGCTGGTGGGTTTCTGCCACTAACTTAGGCATTTTCGGTGGACTATTTATTTTGATTTGTCTGGTTGTCGGACTCTTGCTGGCGATTTTTTTAGATCAGCGTATCCGTGCAGAAGGTGCGTTGCGAGCAATCTATTTATATCCGATGGCACTATCGTTCATCGTCACGGGTGCTGCATGGAAATGGATACTAAACCCAGGTCTGGGTTTAGAAAAAATGATGCATGACTGGGGCTTTGCCAACTTCTCTATGGACTGGCTAGTCGATTCTGATATGGCAATTTATACCGTCGTCATCGCAGGCGTCTGGCAATCCTCAGGATTTGTGATGGCATTGTTTTTAGCGGGATTGCGCGGGATTGATGACAGCATCATGAAGGCGGCGATGGTGGATGGCGCCAGCCTGCCGACGATTTATCGGCGTATCGTCATCCCCTCTTTGCGTCCCGTGTTCTTTAGTGTGTTGCTAGTGTTATCGCATATTGCCATCAAGAGTTTTGATCTGGTCATGGCGCTGACGGCTGGCGGTCCCGGCACCTCTTCCGACGTACCTGCGATTTTTATGTACCAGTTTTCTTTTACCCGTGGTCAGCTCGGTTTGGGTGCTGCATCCGCGATGATGATGCTAATGACGGTACTGGCAGTCTTGGTGCCCCTGATTTATCTTGAAGCAAAGGAGGCACGCCATGGTCGCTAATTCCTTTAAGTCATCTGCAGCAAATAATCCCAATCGCTCGCGGCTAAATATCGGTCGTGTCTTGATCTACGTGCTCTTATTTTTATGTGCACTGTATTACCTGGCACCCTTGTATGTGATGCTCACCACGTCAGTCAAATCACTAGATGAAATCCGGAGTGGAAATTTACTCGATTTTCCTTTGCATCCAAATACTGCCGCCTGGGCAAAGGCTTGGGGCTCCGCCTGCACTGGTGTGCAATGTGATGGACTGGCACCGTATTTTTGGAACTCCGTCAAAATGGTGATACCGGCAGTCTTGATCTCCACCCTGATCGGTTCACTGAACGGGTATGTACTAGCGCACTGGCGCTTTCGCGGATCAGAAATTTTATTTACGGGCTTGATGGTCGGTTGCTTTATCCCATTTCAGGTCGTGATATTACCGATGGCGCGCTTGCTGGGTCTGATGCATCTGGCCAACACAACAGCGGGTTTGATATTAGTGCATGTGATTTATGGCATGGCATTTACAACGCTGTTTTTCCGTAATTATTATGTATCGGTGCCAGAAGAATTGGTCAAAGCTGCCCGCATCGACGGTGCAGGATTCTTGACTATTTATCGCCGGATTATTTTCCCCTTGTCCTTGCCAATTTTTATGGTGTGCTTTATCTGGCAGTTTACGCAGATCTGGAATGACTTCTTATTTGGCGTGGTGTTCGGCGGCTCTGATGCGCAACCAGTCACCGTTGCCCTAAACAATCTGGTCAATACTTCGACAGGTGTGACGGAATATAACGTCAATATGGCAGCGGCGATTATCGCAGCACTACCGACATTGGGGCTGTATCTGATCGCAGGAAAATATTTCGTCCGGGGGCTGACTGCCGGCGCGGTCAAAGGCTGATTCCTGATAACGACGACCGGTTGGACAAGGTCACAATCACATTAAAGTAATCGTATTTAATCTATTCAGAAGAAACGAAACAACCATGGCAAGTTTATCCATACGCAATGTACGCAAGGTCTATCCCAACGGCGCGGAGATATTAAAGGGCATCAATCTTGAGATTCAAGATGGCGAGTTTTTAATCCTAGTCGGTGGCTCTGGTTGTGGCAAATCCACCTTACTGAATATGATCGCCGGCTTAGAGCCTATTTCTGATGGCGAGATTTATATCGGTGATCGCTGCATCAACGATGTTCCTGCCAAATCGCGTGATATCGCTATGGTATTTCAGTCGTACGCACTGTATCCAACCATGACCGTCAGAGAAAATATCTCGTTTGGATTAGGCATACGCAAAGTACCTAAAGACGAACAAAAAAAGATCGTAGAGCGGGTTGCCGAGACTTTACAAATCACCCACTTGCTAGATCGTAAACCAGCCTTGCTGTCCGGTGGACAACGTCAACGGGTCGCCATGGGTCGTGCTATTGCCCGCGATCCAACGCTGTTTTTATTTGACGAGCCGCTCTCTAATCTGGATGCAAAACTGCGGGTAGAAATGCGCGCTGAAATTAAGTTGATGCACCAACGACTAGGCACGACGATCGTCTATGTTACCCATGATCAGATTGAGGCGATGACGCTGGGCGACAAAATCGCCGTGATGAAAGATGGCGTGGTACAGCAATTCGGTAGTCCGCAAGATATTTACGATCAACCTAATAATTTGTTTGTCGCAGGATTTATTGGCTCACCTTCAATGAACTTCTTAAAAGGCAAATTAGTTCCGCATGCTAATGGACTGGCATTTACTCTAGAGCATGCAGGTCAGACGAGTTTGTTGCCTCTACCGACCTCTTTTGCAGAACAACTCAAAGCAGGGCAATGGGCGGAGCGCGAGATCATACTCGGCATACGACCTGAACATGTGACCGACACTATCAGCGCCCGCCGCTCAGAAAGTGAAGAAGATTATCGCCCTACAGAAGTCGACTGCAAAGTCGAACTAACCGAGCCAACTGGCCCTGACACCTTAGCATTTATCTGGTTTAACCAAAGTCGTATCACCTGCCGCACTCATCCGCGCGCGATGGCTTTACCAGGCAAAAATATGCGTCTGGCATTTGATTTGTCAAAGGCTATTTTGTTTGATCCGAAGACAGAACTGCGCATCGGTTGAAGGACTTAAACAATGATGGCTTAAACATGTACTAGCCATCTCCGCACATTACAAATAAATATACTCCCCATATTTATTAAAAATATCAGCCTATTGACCATTATTTACAGAGGCGAGAAAATTATGCTAGGTAGGAGTATATCTTATTTGCAGTAAAGGTTTTAAGCTAAAATCTTCCAAGGTTTTAAAGATTTAAGGCGAGCACGTTGAAAAACGTTTATAGCATCTGTGAAAGTCGAATAGCGCCGATCACTTCAATTCAACGGACCACACGTTTGTAAAAAACAAACTCATATTCCATTACAGAAAACCGTTTTAACATTCTACATACCAATTTAGGATCGATTGTTGGTATGCATCCCCGTAGTACGCAATAAATGATAATATTACAAGTAAATTGATAGCGATAATATTGCGGCTTTATAGGATATTCTTAGCGAACATCGCTGCGTGTATTCTGTTCGGGCACCGCACAGCTAAAACGATATGTGAAATCAATTCCCAAAAATAGAGAATAGAAGTGTTTAAAAATCTTATACAAATTATCTCACTCAGTCTTTTGCTTGGTTCTTGTGCTTTCACTAAAACATATTCAAAAAGCGAAAGCCCAATAGTTATTACTGAAGAGTGTTTAGCGTCAACTATTATTGCCAATGAACAATATAAAGTGGTGGAAAATAAGAAAGACAATATCTCATTTGTCTTTGAAGGATTAAAGTTAAACGCTGTTTATGCTGAAAAAAAACTGATCGTTAGTTCAAAAGGAGAAGTATTTTTTGGTTACTCAAGCTCTGCTGAGGCAGAAATATTTGCAAGCAAATTAACTAAAACAACTGACCAAGTCTGGCAACATATTGTGAAGGCATGCAAGCAATAGCGCGCATGCCAAATTTCATAAAAATATAAGTATCAGCAGGTGCCAAACCGAATTAGCTTGAAACCACTCTGCATTACCTGTAAAAAACAGCGTTATCGGAATGCCCACATAACACCGTTTTATGCCATAGGAAGAATGTGCGGCATTGGTATGACCAGACAAAAATATGCGTCTGGCATTTGTTTTATCAAAAGCGATATCTCATTTAGCTTTCCGGAAAAATCACCATATATATTAAGATCAGCATCAAATAAGATCTGATTCTTAGCAACATATTCAAGAGCATGCATTAAGTCATCAATGATCGGAAGTATAAAACTGGGCTCGTCCTTTAATTTCGCGATAATCAAACTAAGAAAACAACTCGCAGCGTCCGGCGACATTTCGCTTTTCAGAACGTTTTCTGACAGGGTATTCCCACCATCTTACATTCTTTTTGCCTCGCCAACTCATGAAATAACTCACCCAGATTTCTTTGCAATGCACCGTAAATTACCTTTTTCCTGAACTTAGGAATAAATCCGATGTGATATTTGCAGTCACATCTCGTAGCACTCAAACTTTGATGCTATTGCATTCGAAACTCCTTTTTTTGGCAGAAATAGAAGTTTCAAACCGACCGACATATATTTCAAACCTTGGTGAGTCCCCGGCAAAGCCGGGGGATTACCTTATTTATTTATCGATTTTCGCTACTTAGACCAACAGCGCACTTTTATTTCTCTATATGAGCTATAACGTACAAAAATAAGCGTATTTGCGGTTCATTCTAAGGTACTTAAAACAGACTGAAAGATGAGCATGAAAACCGACATACAGATTCAACAAAATGTTATCGCTGAACTAGCCATGATCAAAGTCTCGGGTTATGCAGCAAAGCACTCGTACAGCAGACTGAAGCGCATCGAGTTTGAGCGAACGGAAGCGGGCGCGAGCGAAATTGAAATAGAGGTGCTTTACTGCGGCGTCTGCCACTCTGACATTCATCAGGTGAAAAACGAGTGGTCGAACACTGTCTACCCATGCGTACCCGGTCACGAGATCGTCGGTCGGGTTTCGAAGGTTGGGCCGGGCAGCACCCGTCACGCAGTTGGCGACTTAGTCGGTGTTGGTTGCATGATTGAGAGCTGTCGCCACTGTAATCCTTGCCAGTCTGGCGACCAAAATTATTGCGAAGGCCCGAATTCTTGGCTTTCCACTTATAACGGCCCAATGGTACCCGCAGCCAAGGCGCCAAATGGCGCCAACATGTACGGGCGGGACAATACCTTCGGCGGCTATTCCGATGTGATTGTCGTCAATGAAGACTTCGCTCTCAAGATTCCAAAGAACCTGAAACCCGAGGTAGCCGCTCCGATCTTGTGCGCTGGTGCCACCACCTATTCCCCGTTAAAGCATTGGGGAGTGAAGGCCGGAGATAGCGTAGGCGTGATTGGCTTTGGCGGCCTTGGCGACATGGCAATCAAGATTGCCAAGGCGATGGGTGCACACGTTACTGTATTCACCACCACCGAGCAGAAGCTGGAAGAGGCGAAGCGCCTTGGAGTCAAAGGTGTCATTGAAAGCGATAAGGCTGCGATGGAGAAACTGAAATCGAGTTTTGACTTCATGCTTTCTACAATCCCTGAAAAGCACGATATTAATCCCTTCATCGAACTGCTGAAGCGGGACAGAACTCTGTGCATCGTCGGCGCACTCGAGCCGATGGCTGGTGTCGATAATTCGGCCGTTGCGTTCCATCGCAAGCGCGTGGCTGGATCACTCATCGCTAATCTTGTTGACACCCAAGAAGTGCTCGATTTTTGCGCAGAGCACGATATAGGACCGGATATCGAAATAATCGATATTCAAAATGTGAACGAGGCCTTCAAAAAGGTCGAAAAAGGCGATGTGCGGTTCCGCTACGTAATTGACATGGCTTCACTCAAGCGCGACGAGAAGTAAGCAACAGGCCAACACAGGTTGACCGTGGATTATTTAGGCGGTCATGGGTTGTCAATCAGCGTGGCAAATTTTTCATTTTTTTTCAGCATACTGGAAAAAGTTCGCTATCCCGATACGACGCGGACTTCTACCGACCTAAATAAGAGTTGTAAGCGTTGACAAGTGAAAAATGCAAGACGCTGTTTGACATCAAATCGTTGATTCAAAATTAGTATCCTAAAAACGACTTAGAATTTCTAAAAACACAATGTAAGTTTAGTTAATATGCCCGGTAGAATTTTCGTAGTTTCTTTTTAACTACAAATAACTTAGAACAGTAGTTGACGATTCATCTGCTTTAGCACGTGCGGCCAAAAAATATTTAGCTAACGGAAAAATATGTTCGTTGACGTTGGATACCGAACAGATAACTCTCTGTTGAGCGTTATGTTTAACTCCTTGCTGGAGCATAAATTTTTCTGGCATGTGGAGTGAAATTCAAGAAACTTTCGATAACTGATGATCAAATATCATGTCCAACACAACAGAAGCCAGTAGCTTACACAAGCAGGACACAGATCATCAAGAAGCAGCAAAAAATCATCTGAAAGCAGCAGATTCTCACGAAAAAAATAAAGTAAGCGAAGCGAAGGAGAGCTCAAAAACGGCAATGGGATGCTGTAATACGGTGCAAAAAAGCACTGAAAAAGCATGCCATTCTTCAACAATGTAACTAGTAAATTGAAAATTTATGTTGGTATTAAATCAGATCAATAAATTTTTGATTTTTAGAATAAATAAGTAACTAAGTAAAACATCGGGCCAGCAAATTGCTGGCCTGTTTTAATTCAGAATTAAGTTGGGTAACAAAAGTAGATAGTTTAAATATATTTTTTACAATCAATGTATTTCAAAAAATATTTCTGAGATCTTTTACGCTTGTACTTTTTTTATTTATTAAATTAAAAATTTAATGTGCGTAAAAATAGGATGAGCTATGTGGATTGAAGCCCAAATTAATCTGAGTGATTCGTTTATTCTCGGTTTCTATTGATATCTTCAGATAAAAATCATGCGCTCAATAAAAAAAGACATTTTTTTACTAACACTAAATAAATCTATTGATTTTTTTTCACCAGAAAAAAGATTGCTAAGGTCGAAAAATCTATTTGGTCTATTTGTCTTACTTATCATTTTTTTTGGTGGTGAAAACGTGTTGTCCCAAACAGTCAATGCCATAACGCAAATGGGAAGTAATCCAACTTTACCAAAGCCTCAGAAGCAACTAATACCTACGGTAAATATTGCCCCAGCCATTGGATGGCCGTCGGGCGTGAAACTTGTTGCTCCACCTGGATTTTCTGTCACCGTATTTAGCAACAACCTTGATCACCCAAGGTGGCTTTATGTTCTCCCAAACGGAGATGTTCTAGTTGCGGAAACTAATGCACCTCCCAAGCCAGACGATAGTAAAGGCATCAAAGGCTTTGTGATGAAAAAAGTCATGAAAAAAGCTGGTGCTGGTGTTGCAAGTGCCAATCGCGTTACGCTGTTAAGAGGAGTGAGTAAGGAAGGAATTGCAGAATTAAAAACGGCGTTCTTGCAGGGGATTAAATTCCCCTTTTGGTATGGCCTTAGCGGGCGAGGATTTATATATTGCTGATACGGACGCAGTTTTACGCTCCCCGTATAAAGAGGGCGACACAAAAATAACTACGAAGCCCACGAAAATCGCTGATCTTCCGGCTGGAACGATTAACCATCATTGGACGAAAAATATTATTGCTAGCCGCGATGGAACTCGTTTATACGTTAGTGTTGGATCGAACAGTAATGTCGGTGAAAATGGTATAGAAGCAGAAACCAATCGCGCTGATATTTTGGAAATCACGATTAAAACGGGAGCTATTCGAGTTTTCGGTTCTGGATTGCGTAATCCAGTCGGTATGGCTTGGCAGCCAGAAGATGGCGGTTTGTGGACTGCGGTAAACGAGCGGGACGAATTGGGGGACGACCTCGTACCTGACTACATGACTTCTGTGAAAGATGGAGCATTTTATGGATGGCCATACAGTTATTTCGGACAGAATATCGATGTGCGCATGCATCCACAACGACCTGACTTAGTTGAGAGAGCAATCAAGCCGGATTTTGCATTGGGAGCACATACCGCTTCATTGGGGCTTACTTTTTACGATGCTAACTTATTTTCTCCTCATTATAAAAATGGCGCCTTTGTTGGGCAACATGGATCTTGGAATAGGAAATTACACAGTGGCTATAAAGTGATCTTTGTTCCATTTATTAATAATCACCCCACTGGAGCGGTTGAGGATTTTTTGACTGGATTTTTAAACAAAGATCATGAAGCTTATGGGCGACCTGTGGGAGTTGCGATTGATAAGAAAGGAGCGTTACTTGTCGCTGATGACGTTGGTAACATTATCTGGCGAGTAGCAAAATAGCCTTACTATTTTTAGGCATAGTTAAAATAAGCGTCTGAGGAACAAAGTTCAATTTTTGCCTTGTAATGAAGTTGGTTTGTCTGGCGTTGGCGTTTGCTCGTAATCTGTTTGCTGACAATGAATATCTTAAGTATCGCCTACATATTCATGGCCGCATAGTTCAAACTTGTCATTGTTCTAGAATTGTTTTAAATATTTGGGAGCCTCCTAACTATTCTTCTCATGTTCATTGGAAAGGACATTATTGATTAATACGGTAATCCCCTCCCCACAAAAACAAGGTGGTTCAATAATAGGATAGCTTTAAGAAGTGAGTAATCCTGAGATTCTGATATCCAAAACTTTGCACGCACCGTGAGAGATTAATACTGAACACCTTGACAATCCGTTTAGGAATTTAAGAGTGTGAAAATAATATTGATGATCGCGATTTAATTGAGATGAAATCTAAAGCCCTGCGTGGTACAAAATACTATATACACAAGGAGAGGTGCAATTGCTAGATTTCGGTTTAACTACATTGCAATGTGTCGCGATGGTCGTCACCTTAGTCGCATCGTGGTTGGTTGGGTCTAATTCGGCAGGAAAAAGAAATTCAGGTTTTTGGTGTTTTATCTTGAGCAACTTGTTATGGGTCATTTGGGGTTTATACGATAACGCCTATGCATTGGTTGAATTACAGGTTGGTCTTTTTATTCTTAATTTGAGAGGCGTTCGAAAGAATGAGCATGGCTCCGCAATGAATCATGACACTAAACGGTAAATGCAATGGCTTTTCAATTCCGACTAGCGATGTTCGATTACGTGCACTAGACATGATTTTACATTTTCGGAACTAAGTTGTATTAGTTTCGATTCAATCTGACAGTTGGTCACCCTAATAAACAAACTTCGCTGGGTAGGGCTTAGAACCCTACTCTGAAGTGGTCAATCTTGCGCCCTGCCTACGGCTTAATTGCACATATCGATATGCTGTTGTGCGGGGTACCGCACACAGAAAAATCAAATGGACAAACTATACTCAACGCGCGCTGGCCGCGGCTCCCTTTCCGCGTGCTGACTAGTCAACTGTTCTCCAATTTCGTTCGCAGCATCGACTCGGATGCTCAAGCGCTCATGCACATTTTACTCTGGCGGAAATTCATCATGGAACTGCAATGGAATTGATCAAACATCTGCTTACACGCGAGCCGTTACTGGCTCTGTTCGCGACGATTGCAATCGGCTATCTGGTCGGCAAAATCAAGGTTGGGCGTTTTGTTCTGGGAGGCATTGCAGGAACTCTGCTGGTGGGTGTTGTCATAGGCCAGCT
>NZ_JASJXN010000024.1:0-64163 GCF_035018705.1 Undibacterium sp. RTI2.2
GGCTGGTCAAAAGGCAGAATGCTATCGCATCTGACCCTTTGACTTTTTATTCAACGTTGCTCTTCGTACTTGAATCCACCGCATTTTTATTAATTTTTTCTGGGAGTATATAAAACTCTCTTGGCAAAAATGGATATTTTTCCCCGTATTTGTCAGACCAGTTTGCGTTTATTTTTTCTTGATTTTAAGCGTGCTTGACTGCACTGTTGTCTTTGGTAGTGATGGCGGAACCGATATCTCGACTGCAATCGCATCGCTGGCAGGAAAACTCTCTTTTAACGCCTCATCTAGCGCGCTGTCAGCATGACTCTCCCCTTTCAATACATTGCTATCGTCTTTATGCGTTGGCAACGGGGAAGGTGTTTTTTTGGTTTTCAATCGGATACCTTTTAGGGAGTGACTAATACGAGGATGACAATAATCAACAACGCTACCGATTCAGTGTCACAGCGAGAGAGGCCAGAGACTTCCAACATCAAGGTCTCTGGATCTGATCATCCTCAGGCGCAACGAACATTTTTAGCTAAGAATAGGCGACCGCTGAGCGAATAAATAACCACAACTTATTTATGCTCTTTGACCTCTTCAAACTCCGCATCAACCACATCATCTGACTGTGCTTCCTGCTTAGAAGAGTGGGAGGCAGAATCGTTGCTTGCCGTGCCGGAATGCTGAGCAGACTGTTTTGCAGCCGCATTGGCTTGCATCTTATCTCCCAACTTTTGTGCTGAGCTGGATAAAGCAGAAATCTTGCTATCGATATCGGTTTTGTCTGAGCTTTTTAAGGATAACTCCAATTCCGCAATATTTTTTTCAATAGCGTCTTTTTCCGAAGCATCCAATGTTGTACCGTATTCAAGCATCGATTTATTGGTATTGTGGATCAAAGTATCTGCGTGATTTCTGGACTCTGTTAATTCTTTTAGCTTCCTGTCTTCTTCTGCATTGACTTCGGCGTCTTTCACCATTTTCTGGATTTCTACTTCAGTCAGACCCGAATTGGCTTTGATCGTAATTCGATTTTCTTTGCCGGTCGCTTTGTCTTTGGCACCGACATGCAAAATACCGTTGGCGTCAATGTCAAAGCTCACTTCAATTTGTGGCGTGCCGCGCGAGGATGGTGGAATGCCTTCCAGATTAAATTCTCCCAATGCTTTGTTCTTGGCAGCGATTTCCCGTTCACCCTGAAACACTTTGATCGTCACCGCATTCTGATTGTCATCTGCAGTGGAAAATACCTGGCTAAATTTAGTCGGAATCGTGGTATTTTTTTGTATCATCATCGTCATCATGCCACCCAGCGTTTCTATCCCCAGCGATAAAGGCGTGACATCGAGCAGCAAAAGATCTTTCTGATCACCCGACAATACGGCACCCTGAATTGCTGCGCCAACCGCTACCGCCTCATCAGGATTAATATCTTTGCGTGGCTCTTTACCAAAAAATTCTTTTACCTTTTCCTGTACTTTTGGCATACGTGTCATGCCACCCACTAAAATAATATCGTCGATATCTGCCACACTGATGCCGGCATCCTTCATCGCCGTTCTGCAAGGGGCAATGGTGGCCTCGATTAATTCTTCTACTAGAGATTCTAATTTGGCACGGGTTATTTTCATGGTCAGATGCACCGGTGCACCATTAGCCATGGCAATATACGGCTCGTTAATTTCTGTCTGCTGGGCAGAAGATAATTCAATTTTTGCGCGCTCCGCAGAGGCTTTAATCCGTTGTAACGCAATCGGATCTTTTTTGAGATCAATGCCATTGATTTTGTTAAAGTCGTCAATAATGAAATCAATAATGCGCTGATCAAAATCCTCGCCACCTAAAAAGGTATCGCCGTTGGTGGACAGTACTTCAAATTGTCTTTCGTTATCGACTTCTGCAATTTCTATAATCGATACGTCAAACGTACCACCTCCCAAGTCATAGACCGCAATTTTACGATCACCTTTCTCTTTTTTATCAAGACCAAATGCTAGAGCCGCTGCAGTCGGTTCGTTGATAATGCGCTTGACATCTAGCCCAGCAATGCGTCCGGCGTCTTTAGTCGCTTGTCTCTGAGCGTCATTAAAATAAGCCGGCACAGTAATCACTGCCTCGGTCACTTCTGTCCCAAGATAATCTTCTGCGGTCTTTTTCATCTTGCGCAATATCTCGGCTGAAATTTGCGGTGGTGCAAGCTTTTTATCTCTGACGCTAATCCATGCGTCACCGTTATCCGCTTTGATAATTTGGAATGGCATGAGTCCTATATCTTTTTGGACTTCTTTCTCATCAAATTTACGTCCGATCAAACGCTTGACCGCGAATAGCGTATTTTTGGGATTAATCACTGCCTGCCGTTTTGCGGAGGCACCGACCAAAATTTCTCCGTCTTCTTGATAGGCGATGATGGATGGAGTGGTACGCGCGCCTTCTGCGTTTTCAATGACTTTTGGTTGGCCATTTTCCATAATTGCAACGCAGGAATTAGTTGTTCCAAGATCTATGCCAATAATTTTGCTCATGATATGTCGTCCTTTAGATGATACTTGTTCAGGATTTACAAAAAACCGCCCCAGTTGCCTTGTAGCTGCCTTTGGTACTAACTAACGCACCAAATACTGATTTGCCACTACGCCTTACCTAGACCATTATGCGTAAGTCCTATTGTTATTAACTGAGAAGAGAAAATCGTGTCGCTGGTGCAAACGTTTTTTCGACATTGACACCGTAACTCAAGACCATATAGATCACTGAGTTCCTGATAAATCAGGTAATGATGCTTTCCATTGAATGCTTCATGCGAACGAACGCTTTATTGACATCAGCCTCAAAATTTTTCCATTTTTTTGCCTCTGCACGCTTCATTGCAGTCAGCTTATCTTCAGCCAATTTAACGTCTTGCTGCAGAGTCTGTAATTGCTGGTCAAGCTTAGTTTTTGCTTCACCTGAGAGGGTTGCAGATTTTTTTTGAATCTCTGCGATTTTTGCTTTTGCTTTATTCAGATCTTGCTCAGCATTTGCTAAAAACAGATCGCGTTTTGCGGTGTCACTAGCGTAATTAAATGGAGGCATTGCCTTTACAGCCTCTTTAGATGCACCCGGTAAAATTAATTTACCGTCCTGTTCGATAATTTGCGGTGAGGGGATGCTCACATTATGCTGACCAAGTCCGATAAACCCGCCTACAGCAATAATCAGATAAGACACATTCTTTTCCGGTGTGATGATCAGATCTTCGACCTTACCGATTTTTTCTCCAGTCTCGTTATAAACTGATTTGCCTAAAATACTTTTTTTGGCACTCCAACCAGTCGCAACTTGCTGCACTTCCGATACTGTCATACCGATCATGGTGGTAGATCCAGCAACTTGTGCGCTAGCAACGCCAGTGTCTGTGAACATTAATGCGCCTGAGATTGCCAGCGTGCTTGCAACGGCGATGAGAATTCTATTTTTTGTGAGTTTCATTTTTTTCTTTTCTATCAATTTAGGTAACAAGGAAAATCAAAACGGGCGTAACACCTGTAGGATTTTTTCGTCGTATTTTGGTGACGTACTACTTGTAGACTTTTGAGACTTATTTCGTCTGTTGGTCATCCAACATACCCATTGATTCTCCGATTTTGTTGATCCAGATCAAAGAATAGAGTTGATATCTGACTGCATGCTTAGTCACTATTTTCAGTGAATTTTCTTATTAAGGTTGTTTAATAAGCTTGCTAAATAAGCTTGCTTAGAAAATATAATCAAATAGAAGAATAACGATGCCAGCTATGAACTAGCCAGCTGGTCATGTCCTTACAGCTGCTGATATCGTCGGGAATTATAGTTTTGAGAATACGTTCGGTACGTAGCGCTACCACTTTCTCTTCTCCCAGGTCGGGATGCTGTTTAGCAAATTCATTCACAAAACATAAAACCTGATCCCCATCGTCTCTATCAAGAACGGTATTGTCTTGTTTAAAGTTATTTTCAGCATGGGGATCACTAATATCGCCACTCAGATCGAGAGAATATGAAAATTGTAAATCTGCCTTTGTCAGGCAACCATTAAGGGGATTTGATTTTAGCTCTTCCATTAGACTTCCCAAACTTGAAATTGTTTGCGTTTGAATGCTTAGATATTTGGACACATAAAGCATCCAACCCTTCATAAAAATCAAAAATAAAACCGGAGATTGCACTTTCTGCATCGAGAAAAATATCCGGAAATTAATGTGATATAAAAGTACAGCAATCAGCGCGCAGTAACAGATCATGGGTGACGCCGCCAAATACCCATTCCCGAAAGCGACTATGACCAAACGCGCCTACCACAATCATGTTAGCTCGATAGTCTTGGATAATTGCGAGCAATTGCTTGGTATCGTCATTGACCGAAAAAGATGCAAGAGATTCTGCCTTAATATCGTGCCGGTGCAGCCAGGCGACGACATCATCTAAATCTGCATGGGCATCCGATAAATTATCGTCCTTAGATATCTCAACTACCACAACCTTAGTTGCTTGCCTGAGCAAAGGTAAAGCATCGATAATGGCTCGCCTGGACTCACGTGTGTCATTCCATCCAATGACGACACAGTTAAGCTCCAGCCGTGCCATATCTGGTGGAACGATCAGAACAGGTCTGCCAGTCTGCATAACCAGATCACCAATATTCATAACCCGCGCATCGTCAAATATAGAACCAGATTTAGCGCGGGTAATAATCAGATCGGCGCATCGAGCCTGTTGTGCGACATAGTCTGATAACTGCGTCAGAGTAATCGCAGAACGCCATTCGGATATTTGCAAACCTTCAGCCATACCCTCTTTTAAAACAGCGTGAAACTCTGTTTCCGCCTCATGGATTTCTTTATTAATTTCATCTTGATCTTGTCTGATCAGATCGCCAGAAATATAGCCATCGCCGTAAGCAAATTGCATAGGCTTGCAAACACCAATACCGATCAAGTGAGCATTAAATCGATTGGCAAGACCGGTAGCGGTTGTCAAAAGTCCCTTATTTGAACGTCCTAATTCAACGTTAACCATCAAGCTTGCATAGGTCATTTTATTGCTCCATTTGTCAATCTGGTCTGTTGAATTATCGACAGAAAAAAACATCACAAAGTTAGTTATTCGCTTTGATCAAACCAAGATCAAGTCATATTTTTGGATTGATTTTTAGGAAAATCAGCAGCGCGTGTAACGTCTTCCCATGCTAAAAAATCTTTACGCAAGTCGGTCAGTTTAGCCATCGCGCCTTCAAATGCAGCGTTACCAAGCAACAGATGATGCGGTGGTTTGGGTGATTCCACCGCCAGAACAATCGCATGTGCAGCGCGAACAGGATCGCCAGGTTGTTTGCCGGAGATCGCTCTTACCTGACTACGCCAGACACCTGCAGTGGAGGCATAATCCTCAATTTGTAGCTTACTTTCGTTGGCTGACCGCCCCGCCCAATCCGTCCGAAAACCACTCGGTTCGACTAGCATGACTTTGATACCTAAAGGTTCCACTTCCTGACACAGTGCGCCGGACAAACCCTCTACCGCAAATTTGGTCGCGTTGTAATAACCCACTGCTGGAAAAGCACAAATACCGCCAATTGAAGAGATGTTGACGATAAAACCCGATTGTCGTTGCCGCATTCCAGGCAACACCGCACGGATCATATTGCCCAAGCCAAAGACATTGACCTCAAACATCTTCCTGATCTCTTCTTCCTCGCTTTCTTCAACCGCTGCGAAGTAGCCTATTCCAGCATTGTTGACTAGCACATCAATACGACCAAACTTGTCTTCTGTGGCTTTAATCGCCTGATTAATTTGCTGCTGGTCGGTCACATCTAAGGTCAAGATCAGCACGTTTTTATGGTGTGCCAGCTCCTTTAAGTCATCTGTATTACGCGAGGTGATAATAACGTTATAGCCCAGACCGATCAGATGTTGCGCTAATTCCCTGCCAAAGCCTGTGGAGCAACCAGTAACAAACCATACTGGTTTTGCATTTATCCCGGCTTGATTACTTGGACTTGCAGCCGTAATTGTGTTGGTAGATGTGTTCACCTCACTAAATGTTGCGGGTGTTATCGATGTTATGGACGTTATGGATGTCATGGCGAACTCTCATGCAGGCGTTTTAGTTAGCTCATATTGAGCCTGACAAGATCAAGTCGTCTGTGCGGTAGTTCGCTTAGCCAATATCAGGTGGCACACAGAATCAGTTAGTCGGTTGACGTAATTGATACAGGCTAAAAATAGCGAGTAAATAAATTATTTTTTGCGACATACTCGTATAAAGTTGTTGACGTATGAATCAAGAAAAGTATTAGTAGGACTGACGCAAAACCGCCCCAGCTGCGTTGCAGCGACTAGCCGCACTAAAGCACTGTCGTCACTACGCCTTGCTGGAACAATTTTGCATAACTCCTAATCAGAAACTATCTTACGTCATGGAAATAGAAGTAAAAAAATGAGTACGAAACACAAATACGGTAAATGAGATCATGAGAAGAAAGCATCCTGAGCAACATAAACTTGAACATATCGGCTGGCTGCGAGCTGCTGTGCTGGGTGCGAACGACGGCATCGTTTCTACCTCGAGTTTAATTTTAGGTGTTGCAGCATCTAACGCCAGCCATACTAGTATTTTGATTGCGGCCGTAGCGGGTCTGGTGGCGGGCGCGATGTCCATGGCAACCGGAGAATATGTTTCCGTTCAGTCCCAGGCGGACACAGAAAATGCGGCGCTGGAGACCGAAAGACGAGAATTAAAAACTGATCCCGAGGGTGAGTTAAGAGAATTAACTGAGATCTATATTAATCGAGGGCTAGATACCTCCTTAGCGCGACAGGTCGCTATCGATCTGATGAAAAATAATGCGCTGAATGCCCATGCCAGAGATGAGTTAGGTATTTCTGAAACTCTGAGCGCCCGTCCATTGCAGGCCGCCTTTGCCTCTGCCGGTAGTTTTACGATTGGTGCATTGCTGCCCTTATTGGTATCGGTTCTGATACCTAACCCCTATTTGAGTTGGCTCGTGGCAGCGACTTCTATAGGTTTTCTCGCAGTTCTTGGTGGGCTTGCTGCTTATGTTGGTGGTGCTAATGTCGTACAAGGATCGGTACGGGTAACTTTCTGGAGCGCTTTAGCGATGGGCTTAACCTATGCTGTGGGCTCTATATTTGGAGGCATGCAATAAGTCTCAAACACAGCAGTGATTGATTGCAATTGGTGAATTTTGGGGTACCAAGGAGTGTCATCAAATAAATGGGACTGACGCAAAAACTAAAACCTCTCATCATATAGATACCGAGACACAGAAACACGTAAAGACGGAGTGACAAAAAAAGAGAAATGCATGTTTTCGCTCTTCTCCAGATTTTCTCGCTATTTATTCTTCCTCGGTACCTTTGTGCCTCGGTGGTGAGAGGTCTTGACGTTTTGCATCCCGCCTAATCGCTATAAGTGAACTGCTGCAAATAGCTTTATGCTTTTACGTAGTCCTAAGATGATGAAAATGAACTGATATGGCAACGAATGCATCTTCAAAGCAGGTCATCTACGCCGCACTAATCGGAAATATTTTAGTTGCCATTACCAAAGCCAGCGCCGCTACCTGGACTGGTAGTGCAGCTATGTGGAGCGAGGCGGTTCATTCATTTGTGGATACTGGCAATGAATTATTGCTGCTGTATGGCATATGTCGCGCTGAACGACAGGCCGATGCGGAGCACCCCATTGGCTATGGCCGCGAGTTATATTTTTGGAGCTTTATTGTCGCTCTGCTGGTATTTGCGCTAGGTGCTGGCGTCTCGATATATGAAGGCATTTTACATCTGCTGGCGCCTCAAGCAATCCATGACCCCATCGTCAGTTATGTTGTGCTGGGACTGGCGTTTGTATTTGATGGTACATCCTGGTTAATCTCACTAAAACAGTTTAAAGCGTCCAAGGGCACATTGGGTTATTACGAAGCATTTCGTCATAGCAAAGATCCTGCCTCTTTTATTGTTTTATTTGAAGATAGCGTGGCGTTGATCGGGATCGTGATTGCTGCATTTTCTACTTACCTAGCAACTAATTTGGGTATGCTGGCATCAGACGGGATTGCTTCTGTTCTGATAGGACTAATACTCGCAGGTACTGCAGGATTACTCGCCCGCGAAAGTAAAAGTCTGCTGATCGGAGAACGTGCCGACCGCCAGCTAAGTGACTCGATGTTGAGTATTGCGAATCAACTTTCTCCCTCAGTAAAAACCAATGGTGTATTGACGGTACAGCTTGCGCCAGATCAAATACTGGCCGCGATGAGTATCGAATTTGCTGATGACCTTACAACATCACAGATTGAAACCCTGGTCGTAGATATTGAAACCCAGATCCGCGCCAGCCATCCAGAGGTCGTGACTTTTTTTGTAAAGCCACAAACAGCAGCGGCTTTTAAAGCGTCTGTACAGCGGCGTTTTGGACTGCTTGACTCTTTGGTAAAAAATTCCACATAAGGATATTGATCGCTCTCTCATGCGGCACCTAAGGTTGGCGTAATAGAAATCTTAGTTCAACCCAGATTTTCTATTGGAACAGTGACAAGTATGCCTTTGGCGGACTGACTGGCTAGACGCGCCGACGACGCAAGCTGCCTATTGTTAGGAGGAGCAACAACGTCAGGCAGTTCGCCAAAGCTGTAATTGCCGCTGTTGCGCATCCACTCAAATCGCGTTGGTGCTACTCCTCTGAACACCGTACGCCATCTGCGTTTCGGTGAAGTGGTAGTGGTCTAATGGAAAATCTGGGTTCAACTATTCCCTATCGGTTAGATAGCGCACAGACAGGTCTTACTCTGCTCGCCTAGCCTGCTTTCATACAAGCATCAATAGAGAATTCAAAACGGAAATTCTCCATGAGACATCGACGATTTTTTCTGAACTTGGTTATTTTTTAAAGATGGAGAATAGCAATGGAAACGATGATTTTTGATATTCAGGGCATGACCAGCGGTGCCTGTTTAGGTCATATCTACCGCGCGTTGGAAGGCATGGATGGGGTCAGCGATACAGAACTATCTTTACGCGATGGGCAAGCTATCGTATCTACTGATCCGACATGCGTTACTGCATCGCAAGTAGAAGAAGTAATTGAACGACTTGGCTACCATGCCAACATTCATTTGGCGTAAGCGGCACACCGCACAGATTAAGATTTTCGTTTAGCACAAGCTGACTGTTCTTTAACCTAAACGAAAGTTAAAAATGAATACCGATACACAAATTCAAAAAGACGTTCTCGCTGAGTTGGAATGGGAACCTTCTGTCGATTCCTCCCATATCGGCGTTGAAGTATCTGACGGCGTGGTCACACTAGCAGGTCATGTCAGCAGCTTTGCAGAAAAGTGGGATGCAGAGCGAGCAGCACAGCGGGTTTATGGTGTAAAGGCGCTGGCAATCGAAATGGATGTTCGGTTACCAGGAACCAGCCAAAGAACTGATGGCGACATAGCGCGTACCGCAAAAAATGCACTTGAATGGTTGACCTATGTGCCAACCAAGGCAGTGAACGTAACTGTCGAGGCTGGCTTCATCACCTTAACGGGCGAAGTTGACTGGGAATATCAACGGCAAGCGGTGACTGATGCCGTGCGCAATCTGATGGGTGTTACCGGCCTCAGCGATCAAATTATCATCAAACCAAAAGTCTCCCTGGATGCAGTGAAATCAGATATCGAAGCAGCCTTGAAACGGCGTGCTCATAACGACGCAAAGAATGTTTCAGTCAGCGTCAACGGCGCAGAGGTGACTTTGGCGGGAACCGTGCATAGCTGGCTAGAGCGCGATCTGGTCATGCATTCGGCTTGGGGAACACCTGGTGTAAAAAACGTAGTGGATCATACAACGATTCGATATTGATTTTGTAAAAGTGAGCCGTATTGCTAAATAACGGACATTGAACTGCATTGCATTGCGCCTGACGATGTCCGCCTGTCTCATCATCGAAATATTAAATCGAAATATTAAATCGAAATATTAAATCGAAATATTAAATCGAAATATTAATTACGTTACGGAGTAACAACATGGAAACCAAAGATTCACCAGTGCATATTTTTAATAGCCACATTGAAGCAGAGGAAGCCATACAGACACTCAGCAAAGCTGGCTTTGATATGAAAAATCTATCCTTGATCGGTAAGGGCTATCACTCCGAAGAACATCCTCTAGGGTTTTATACCTTAGGCGACCGGGTAAAAACTTGGGGTGGCAATGGCGCATTCTGGGGCGCTATCTGGGGATTGCTATTGGCTCCTGCTGTGTTCTTTTTACCTGGCCTAGGTGTGATGGCGATGGCAGGCCCAATTGCAGCTGCGCTCGTGGGAGCGCTTGAGGGCGCTGTCGTTGTCGGAGGTGTCTCTGCTCTGGGAGCCGTATTAGTGAACATCGGAGTACCCAACGACCAAATCATTAAATATGAGACTGCGCTCAAAGTGGATAAGTATGTTTTGCTCATTCATGGCGATACCGAAGAAGTGGCAAAAGCGTATTCCATCTTAGCTAATTCCTCTTCCTGGAAAACCGCGTAATACACTGGAGAAGATCTATGCAGTTAGGCATGATTGGCTTGGGTCGCATGGGTAGCGATATGGCATTGCGGTTAATTCAAAAAGATCACCGCTGCGTTGTCTTTGACATACAGTCTGCTACGGTAGAAAAACTACAACGGCAAGGTGCGGTGGCCGCCGACTCGATTGCAGCTCTAGTATCGCAATTAGAACAACCCAGAGTGATCTGGTTGATGCTGCCCGCTGGACTGGTTGATCAAGAGCTGGTGACTCTGACACCATTACTCGACATTGGCGACATTATCATTGATGGCGGCAATTCATATTACCGTGACGATATTCAACGCAGCACTGCCTTGAGTTCACGCGGCATTCATTACGTCGATGTCGGAACTAGCGGCGGTGTATTTGGCTTGGAGCGTGGCTATTGTCTGATGATCGGAGGCGAGTCTGGCATCGTAAATTATCTCTCCCCTATTTTTGAGTCACTCGCGCCAGGCGCGGCATCACACGACACTGCGAATGACCGGACAAAAAGTGGGATGTCCGAAGAAGCAGCGATCAGTGATAAAAAAAACAAAAGTACAGCTCAATATGGCTACCTGCATTGTGGATCGCATGGCGCTGGCCACTTCGTAAAAATGGTGCACAACGGCATTGAATACGGCTTGATGGCGGCTTATGCAGAGGGCCTAAATATTCTACATAACGCTAATATAGGTGCCATGAACAGTACCTCTGCCGGTCACTCAAAAACTGCGACAGATGCCGAAACCACACCATTACGCAATCCAGAATTTTATCAATACCCATTTGATTTGGCTGAGATCACTGAGGTCTGGCGACGTGGCAGTGTCATTAGTTCCTGGCTCCTCGATTTAACTGCGAAGGCGCTACAAAAAGATCCCTCCTTAAGTACATTTGAAGGGCATGTGTCAGATTCTGGCGAAGGACGCTGGACGATGATTGCTGCAATTGATGAAGCTGTCCCCGCCCCTGTACTGAACGCAGCTCTATCTGAGCGTTTTAGCTCTCGGGGGAATGCTGGTTTCGCCAATCAATTATTGTCCGCGATGCGGCATCAATTTGGTGGACATGTTGAGAAATTGGATACAGATTCCTGATCAATATAGCTAATGATCTTTTTTACTATTTTGCGCTGACCTCGACTTTTTAGTGAACCTATTTTTGTTCGATGAAAGATGACTAATGGCAGAACCCGACGAGATTATTTTTCTATTGGACGTAGACAATACGTTGCTGGATAACGATCGCCTGCGTAGTGATCTGCGCTGCCATCTTTCTCAAGAATTTGGCCCTGAAAATGAGGATCGCTACAACACTATTCTGGAAGAGCTGCGTGAAGAATTAGGCTATGTGGATTATTTGGGGGCATTACAGCGGTATCGAGTACAAGATATGAGTGATCCGCGGCTATTACTAATGTCGGCATATCTAATGGATTTCCCCTTCTCCGACTTGCTGTACCCCAACGTAAAAGCAGCGATTTCACACCTGTCAACCTGGGGAAAAAGTGTAATCTTATCGGATGGTGATGTGGTTTTTCAGCCGAGAAAAATACAACGCTCTGGGCTGTGGAATGCGGTTGCAGGACGAGTACTGGTCTACGTCCACAAAGAAGACATGCTGGATGTAGTAGAGGCGCAGTACCCCGCGCAACATTATGTAATGGTCGACGATAAATTACGTATTTTGTCGACGATGAAAAGTCATTGGGGTGATCGACTGACGACAATCTTTGTTCGTCAGGGTCACTACGCACTTGATCCGGAGAATATCGCCAATTTTCCAGCAGCTGATGTCACGATTGATCATACAGCAGATTTAATCGATATTGATTTTCTTGAGGTCATCCATGCGCCTAAATCATCCGATCCTCCATAACGACCACTCTCTACCACCTCCTCTCATTCAGACGATCATGAAACCAACAATACAACTACATCAGCTAGGACAAAGTCTCTGGTTAGATAACATCACAAGAGACCTGTTAAGCAGCGGTACCTTAGCAAAATATCTTGCAGAATTTTCTATCACGGGGCTGACATCCAATCCCACCATTTTTGAGCAGGCAATCCGAAACACCAATGCTTACGATGCAGATATCCATCAAAAATTGGAAGAAGGAAAATCTGCTGAGGCTGTATTTTTTGAATTGGCGATCAGCGATTTAACCCAAGCGGCAGCCTTGCTTCTTCCTATTTTCAAGGTTACAGACAGCTTAGATGGCTGGGTATCGCTCGAGGTGTCACCATTATTAGCGAATGACGCCAAGGGTACGATAGCAGAGGCAAAGCGGCTTTATCGTGCAGCAAATTGTCCTAATTTATTCATCAAAATCCCGGGAACGCCCGCAGGCCTGAAAGCGATTGAAGAATCTATTTTTGCTGGAGTGCCGGTGAACGTAACCTTATTATTTTCAAGCCAGCAATATCTTGCAGCGGCAGAAGCTTATTTGTGCGGCATCGAGCGGCGCATCGCCGTCGGGTTGGATGCCAAAGTATTTTCTGTTGCATCGATTTTTGTCAGTCGTTGGGATACAGCAGTCAAACAGGAAATATCACCGGAGTACCACAATCGGCTTGGCATTGTGATGGCAATGCTGATTTATAAGAATTATCAAACTTTGATGGTCTCCGCACGCTGGCAAAAAATTCTGCAGTCTGGTGCTTGTCCTCAGCGAATTTTATGGGCCAGCACAGGTACCAAAGATCCTCTTGCGTCAGATACCTTGTATGTGGATGCCTTAATCGCTCCTGGCAGTATTGATACCGTTCCTGAAAAGACCTTATTAGCTTTTGCAGATCACGGCAAGCCCGACGGCGTGTTACCTACCGATGGTGGCTTCGCTCCAGCGGTGCTGGAGGAATTCAGGCGCGAAGGCGTCGATGATGAGGCTTTGGCAGAAAGACTTCAAACTGAAGGCGTTGCATCGTTTGCAAAATCATGGGAAGCCCTGATCTTACTAATCGCTGAAAAGGGACGGCAACTTGCTCATGTCGATATGTAGGAAAAAATAGTTGACAGCAATCCCTTTGAATAAGGAAGCAATCCTTTGTAAAGATGGGTTGTCAAAATTGTCGCCAAATTATTGTATTGCGTTTTTAACCGGAGTCTTTTGTGAACGAGCCAGAACAATTTGCCGAGCTAGAAATCGATGAGCGATGTATTAACACCTTACGTACGCTGTCTATCGATGCTGTACAAAAAGCGCAATCAGGTCACCCCGGCACTCCGATGGGCGCGGCTCCAACCGCGTATTGCTTGTGGCAAGGCTTCTTGAGATACGATCCGGATAATCCCGAATGGATCAATCGTGACCGGTTTGTTTTGTCGGCTGGTCACGCCTGAGCTTTGCTTTATAGCCTGCTTTTTCTGACAGGCGTAAAAGCGAAATCGTCGAGCTATCCACCCGGCGATCGTCTGGCAGTGACTTTAGAGGATCTGAAAAATTTTAGGCAAGCAGGAAGTCGCTGCACCGGACATCCTGAATTTGGCTGGACGTCTGGAGTAGAAACGACAACCGGACCGTTAGGACAAGGACTGGCAAACAGCGTCGGCATGGCGATCTCAGAGCGTTGGCTGGCAGCGACCTATAACCGCCCTAGTTACGAGTTGTTCAGCCATCATGTCTATGCTTTATGCGGTGACGGCGACATGATGGAAGGCGTTAGCAGCGAGGCTGCATCGCTGGCAGGACATTTAAAACTAGCCAATCTATGCTGGATTTATGACGATAATCACATCAGTATTGAAGGTGCGACGTCAATCACTTTTACCGAAAATGTTGCAGCGCGTTTCCTCGCTTATGGTTGGCAGGTATTGAGGGTCAAGAATGCCAATAATCTGACAGCATTGACCAAGGCGTACCAGATTTTTGCCGATCCCGACGAACGCGGTGATCATCAGCAGCACACGCATGATGCGAATGAGGACAGACCAACTCTCATAATTGTGGAAAGCCATATTGGTTATGGTGCGCCACACAAACAAGATACACGTGAAGCGCATGGCGAACCGCTCGGAGTCGAGGAAGCCCGTCTGACAAAACAATTCTATGGCTGCAATCCTGATCTACAGTTTGATGTACCAGATGGGGTTATTGATCATTTTAAGAAGCGATTTGGATTGCGTGGGGCAATTGCACATGCGACGTGGAACGCTTTATATCTGGCATATCGCAACGAATATCCAGATCAGGCTTCAGAGATTGACAAGATACAAGTGCGTAATTTGCCTGAAAACTGGGAGACAGTCTTACCGGTTTTCGGTCAGGATGAAAAAGGAATGGCAACGCGTGATTCCTCAGGTATCGTGTTAAATGCGCTGGCATTCAAAATACCTTGGCTAATGGGCGGTGCTGCGGATCTTTCGCCATCGACCAAAACGCAACTGAACTTATTGGGACCGAGTAATTTTCAAGCGATTGGACAAGCGGCGGAAGGCAATTATGCAGGCCGTAATTTTCATTTTGGCGTGCATGAACATGCGATGTGCGCCATTGCAAATGGAATGAGTTTGTCTGGTCTGCGTCCGTTCGTGTCCAGTTTTTTAATCTTTACCGACTATTGTCGTGCCGCGCTCCGGCTGAGCGCCATGATGGAGTTGCCACTGATTTCTGTCTGGACGCATGATTCAATTGGCATGGGAGAAGATGGCCCCACCCATCAGCCGATAGAACAATTGGCATCACTACGCGCAATGCCCGGCATAGTGGTGTTGCGACCGGCAGATGCGAATGAGGTAGTAGAGGCCTGGCGAGTGATGATGCAATTTAAACAGACCCCAGTCTGCCTAGTGTTGACGCGACAAGCGGTACCAACTTTAGATCGATCGATTTATGCCAGCGCCAGCGGCCTTGCTTTTGGTGCTTACATCTTGGCCGAGACCACGGACAATCAAGTTGACGTCTTACTAATCGCTTCCGGCAGCGAAGTGGGAATTTGCATCAAGGCATACGAGCAGCTGAAAACGGAGGGCATCCACGCCCGAGTCATCAGTATGCCCTCATGGGAAATATTTGAAAGTCAGACTCAAGCCTATAAAGACAAAATACTGCCACCTTCAATCAAGGCGCGTGTCGTGGTAGAGGCAGCCTCTACTTTTGGATGGGAACGCTATGCTGGTGGAGATGGCAGCATTTTAGGGATGCACACTTTTGGTATGTCGGCACCGATCAAAGTTCTACTAAGACAATTCGGATTTGAGCCCGAACATGTAGTGGCATCGGCTAAAGTACAAATGATCCTGCATCCGACACCACATCGCATTGAAGCCCCAGCACTGAAGGGGTAATGATAGGACAGATTTAATACTGAGTGGATGTATATATTAATTGTCCATACAATCATTGATCAATATAGAGCTTTTTTTAAATTATTTAGGGAGTATATAAGAATTCTCATTTCCACTCCTTTGTATGTTCCATTTTTTTCGTCAATTCAACCCAACACAACATAGCTTATGATAATCAGCCCTCTAGCTGGCAAACCAGCACCGCCAGAATTACTCATCAATGTCGCTAAACTCGTGACGGCGTATTACACAGAAAGACCCGATGCGTCTATCGCGTCGCAACGAGTGTTGTTTGGTACATCAGGTCATCGTGGTTCAGCATTTACTCATAGTTTTAACGAGATGCACGTGCTGGCGATTAGTCAGGCAATTTGTCTCTATCGCAAGCAACAAGGTATTACCGGGCCATGTTTTATCGGAATTGATACCCATGCTTTGTCCGAACCCGCATTTGCCAGCGTATTAGAAGTTTTAGCTGCAAATAGGGTTGAGTTAATGATGGCAGCCAAAGGAGAATACACGCCGACACCGGCCGTATCGCATGCGATTTTGACGTATAACCGTGGGCGCCAGCTTGGTCTGGCAGACGGCATCATCATCACGCCTTCACACAATCCGCCAGAGCATGGCGGTATCAAATACAACACCACCAATGGCGGACCAGCGGATACGATCATCACCGGCTGGATAGAAAAACAGGCAAATGATTTTTTGCAAAAAAGTGCTGAAGGTGGCTCGGGTGATTCGCCCGGCATTTTACGCATGCCATTTGAAAAAGCCCTGCGGGCATCGACCACGCATTACTACGATTTTCTAAACACCTACATTAATGATCTAGAGAACGTGATCGACATGAAGTCGATTCGTGAGGCGAATATCCACATGGGTGTTGATCCACTCGGAGGTGCCGGTGTGCATTACTGGCCGGCGATTGCCGATCATTACAAACTCAATTTAAGCGTCGTGAATCCATTGGTAGACACCACATTCCGCTTTGTGACAGTTGACTGGGATGGGCAAATACGGATGGATCCGTCCTCACCTTATGCAATGCATAACCTGACTGCATTGAAGGATTGCTTTGATATTGCCTTTGCCTGTGACACCGATCACGACAGACATGGAATCGTCACGCCCAAAGTGGGACTATTGCCGACCAATCATTATTTATCGGTAGCTATCTATTACTTGTTTCAACACCGACCTCAGTGGAGTAAAAACTCTGCTGTAGGAAAAACAGTCGTCAGTAGCCAGATGATTGATCGTGTGGCAGCCAAACTGGGGCGACAATTAATTGAAGTGCCCGCTGGCTTTAAATGGTTTTCTGCAGGATTAGCCGATGGTAGTCTGGCTTTTGCGGGGGAAGAAAGCGCTGGCGCCAGCTTTGCCCGGCGTGATGGCAGCGCCTGGACGACGGATAAAGACGGTATGGTTTTAGCCTTGCTCGCAGCCGAAATCACTGCAAAAATGGGACATGATCTTGGCGATGTGTATAGCGATTTAACCCATGAGTTTGGTGAGCCTGTGGCTGACCGTAAGCAGGCGTATGCTAGCTTCGAGCAAAAAGCCAAGTTATCTAAACTGTCGCCGGAACAAGTGCAATCAACCAGCTTAGCCGGCGAAACCATACAGGCTATTTTGACGCGTGCACCTGGTAACGATGCTGCCATTGGCGGGTTAAAAGTGATTACAGCAAATGGTTGGTTTGCTGCCCGCCCTTCAGGTACAGAAGATATTTATAAAATCTACGCCGAGAGTTTTCTCGGCGATGTGCATCTGCAAAAAATACTGAACGAGGCACAAGTTATCGTCGATCAGGCGCTGGCCGCTTAAAAGCTGATCCAGTAGCTGATTGTATAGCTGGTACTGTAGCTGATTCAGCCGACGATTCGGATGAGTTTTTAAGCGTATCAGCACAAAAACTGGCAAGCTCAATCAGCATCGTACGTATCGCCTGATTTGCGGCCACTACGCCACCATAGGAATTATCGCTCTCCGCATTGACGTTGGTATCAAACTCACGCCAGGCGATGATTTTATGGCTTGCGGTATCGGACAAATGCGCACGTAAAGTGAAGTGAACACGGCTTGGTTGGCTAAAAAATTCTTGCTGTAGCCTTACCACTTCTAAATCTAGCCGGTACTGACTGACTATGGTGGTAGGCGATTGCATTACCGCACCAAATCGCCCGCTTTGCTCTATCGCATTGACCGCTAGTGGCAACAACATAGCCGCAGGCGTATCTACCCATTGGCTTTCACGAAAATATTCAAGTTGATGCGGCTGGCGCATATACATCATTTGCTGCGTATCAAAACCGGCGGCCGCACGCGGGATGCTCACAGTTAATGTTGGTCCACTTATGGCATTAGCAGATTTCGCTGGTAGCGACACTATTGGTTTGGTGTTTACATTCGTTTGTACCGCATCAAAAGAGTACAGCATCGGTGGTGGCACATTGGCTGGCAATAGGGAGGAACAGGCGCTCAATGTCACTATTGCCACTACAGTCAAACTTATGCTCAAGCCAATGGCCTTACGCGAAGCAAGTTTGCTGAATTGATATTGCAATGACGTACCTGTTTTTGGTTTAGCTAAATTGATCATGGTGTTTTCTTCTCTCCCGTTTTTTTGCCAAAACTCTCGCCAGAGCCATCTTTAGTACTGCCTACCGATCTATCACCCAATCCCTCACCTGGACCATAAGGAACTGGTTGGCGACCTCGTATCAAGCTGCTTGGATTTTGTTTAGTCTGCTCACTTAAACTTTTTAGAGAACTTGATAAGTCGCCTAATTCTGTCAGCAATCGATTTAACTCTGGCACTGTGTCATTGCTGATCTGGCGTACCGCAGAACCAGCATCGTCCACTGTTTTTTTAGTGCTGATACTGGCCGATGTCGCCTCTTTCGCTAATTTTTCTATTGCCTCTGCGCTGCTGGAGATACGTTGTAACAGCGGATCAAGCTGTGCTGATGCGCGTGCCGCATTGTCAGCCGTCTTAGACGCATTGGCGATACCACTGCTCATCGCATTTTTTTGCGCTGCCAAAGTACCGGTGACAGCCGATGTATCTGCTAGAATTTTGGTAAATGCAGCACGATTCTCATCGTTTAACACCGCATTGATATTGGCGGCAGTACGATCAAGATTAGCCAGTACCGAGCTAAGCACATTTTCTAAGCGGGCACCTAATGACGGTTTAGTGCGGATCACCGGCAACTCATCTGGCCCGGTAGCAACCAAAGCTGGCGCATTGGGCGAACCACCGCTTAACTCAACATAGGCGATACCCGTCAATCCTTGCGTCTTCAGTACCGCTAAGGTATCGATCTTGATCGGCGTGCCTTGCTCAATCGCAAATTGTAATAGCACTTGCTGCGGGTTAGCAGGATCAAGTTTGATATCTTTCACTTTTCCAATATCGACTCCCAGATATTTAACAGGGGCATCAACGTTCAGGCCGGCAACCGATTCATTCACAATCGCAAGATATTTTTCATATTGTTTTTGTTTGCCTAAACCAACCGACAACCACAAAATACCTGCAATAAATACCGCACCAAGCGCCAAGACAAATGCACCTACTGCTGCGTAATTGACTTTTGTTTCCATCATGTTTCCTTTTTACTTTTTTTCAATTACGGTTTGCGTTGTTTTCGATACTTGCTGCTGTTTTTTTTGCTCTTGGCCATCCTGTTGCTGTGCCGCACGTCCACGTGCACCATCAAAGTATTGGCGAATAATCGGATGATCCATTGTGGATAATTCACTCATAGAGCCCACAGCAAGCACTCTGCCCTCACCCAATACAGCTACCCGATCAGTCACTTGCCACAATAAATCCAGATCATGCGTGATCATCACAATGGTTAAGTTATACAAAGCGTGTAAGTCCCGAACTAAGCTATCAATACCCGCCGCACCGGCTGGGTCTAGCCCGGCGGTGGGCTCATCGAGGAAGAGCAATTCGGGATCAAGTGCCAGAGCACGTGCAAGTGCTGCACACTTCAGCATACCGCCGCTTAATTCAGAGGGATAACGCGAGCCTGACTCTGGTTCTAGTCCGCTGAGAGACAATTTCCAAGCGGCGATCTCATCAATGATTTGATCGTCTAATGCGGTGTGTTCGCGTAAAGGCAGTCCAATATTTTCTATTACTTTGAGCGTACTAAACAAGCCGCCTTTTTGGAACATAACGCCCCAACGCTGACGCAATAGATTGGCCTCTTCATCCGATGCTGTGGCAAGGTCGGTTCCAAAAATGTTGATTGATCCAGAGTCAGGCTTATGCAGCAAAATCATTTCGCGCAGCAAAGTTGATTTGCCCGATCCGCTACCGCCGACAATCGCAAAAATCTCACCGCGCCGGATATCCAAATCAAGATCAGTATGTACTATCTTGCTGCCAAAGCGGGTGGATACCTTCCGCATCTCGATAATGTTGTCGGGCTTGGTATCGGGCTTGAAGTCCGCTTTATTATCGCTAAGATCTGTTGAAATATTTTCCGATTCCATCACAAATCCAATAAATTAAAAATGACGGAAAACAGCGCATCCAACACAATCACCACAAAAATCGCCTGCACCACACTACGTGTCGTCTGGCGGCCAACACTATCGGCATTGCCTTCTGTGCGGAAGCCCTGAAAACAGCCAATCACTGCAATCGCAATTGAAAACATAGCAGCTTTACCAACACCAATTAACAAAGTCTTTAACGGGATTTCTGTGCCAAATCGTTCTGCAAATTCATGAAAACCGACACCCAGCTGCAAGCTTGCCATCACCATCCCGCCCAAGACCCCAATCACATCAGCAAAAATGGTGAGCAAAGGTAAGGCGATCAATAAAGCAATCACTTTGGGTATGACCAGCAAATCAATCGGTACGATGCCGATGGTACGCATAGCATCGACCTCTTCTGTCACCACCATGGTGCCGATTTGCGCAGCATAAGAAGAGCCGGAGCGTCCGGCAATAATGATGGCCGTGATCAAAGGCGCAAATTCACGCAGCATGGAGTAGCCGACCAGTTCGACCACAAAGATATTGGCACCATAATGTTTGAGTTGGTCCGCGCCTTGATAAGCGACCACGATGCCCAATAAAAAAGAGGTAATGCCAACAATCGGCAATGCCTCAAATCCGGCAAGCTGAATATTGTGTAGCACTGGTCGCCAGCGCCAGCGTTGAGGGTGCGGCAATAATCGTGCAAAGGTCATGGCGATTTCGCCGACAAAGCTGAGCAATGCCAGACTGTCCTGCCGCACGTTCTCGACTTTTTTTCCAATATTTTCAACAAAAGAAGAACTTGCCGATGCTGGTGGCGCAGCATGTTTTTGCTGGCTGACGATGTCCCACATTTTTTGATATTGCGGCGACCATCCTGATAACTGGATGACGCCCCCTTGATCAAGGAAGCTTTGTAAGCGCCGCTGTAAGACCCAAATGCCGATGCTATCAATACTAATTAATTGCGAACCATCGAGTTGAATAACGGTCTGATCAGATGACAGCAAGCGGGCTAAATGCTGATCGATATCGCCAATAGCGCATGCGGTCCAGCTACCTGAAAGAACCAGCTTGCCAGGCGCAGGCTGAGTAATTGCGGCAACGAATGTCTCAGTAGTTGGCATAAAACGCGACATCTCTCAGGAATAAATAATTATCCTCACAGTGCCTTAAGGCCGACTCCTCATCTGTTCGGCAGCGTACGTAGTTCACAAGACGATGCTGCAACGCCATGTTCGTCACGACGTTTTTCCGAGACAATTCCCTTTAAGTTTTATGAAATATAAAAACATATACTCTCCAATATTATTTAAAAAATTGACCTATTGACCAGTGATTCTATGGACAATTTAAATATACTATTGGGGAGTATATATTTAAATAAACTATACTTAGCGTCGAAATGTAGTCTTTAGTACTACCGAGCCGTGCCAGATAGCAAATGCGGTAGCAAAGGAAAAAGTCTGTTTATGTATTTACTTCCATCCAACGCCAATTTCTAATTTCGGGTAAGTCCTCACCATGCACATCTATGTATTGCTTATGCTTGGTCAGTTTGTCACGCACAAACTGTTTGGCCTCGGCGATCTTTGAGGTCAGTTGTGGTAACCGCATAATTGCCAGCTCAAATAAATGGAATCTGTCCATCTCATTTAACACCACCATATCAAATGGCGTCGTGGTTGTGCCCTCCTCTTTGAAACCGCGTACATGCAAATTGTGATGATTAGTGCGGCGATAAGTCAGACGATGGATTAAGGTCGGATAGCCGTGATAAGCAAAAACAATCGGCTTATCCGACGTGAATAAGGCATCAAAATTCTGATCACTTAATCCATGTGGATGCTCGCTGTCTGGCTGTAACTTCATCAAGTCCACCACGTTGATGGTTCTGATTTTTATTTCCGGAAAAAATTCCCACAGCAATTTAACGGCGGCCAAGGTTTCTAATGTTGGTACATCCCCTGCGCAAGCCATGACCAAATCCGGCTCTTGATCGGTATGGTTGCTGGCCCAATCCCAAATACCGATCCCTGCATTGCAATGCAAAATTGCAGCCTCCATCGTCAGCCATTGCGGTTCTGGCTGCTTGCCCGCGACGATCACATTCACATAATTACGGCTACGCAGACAGTGATCCGTAACGGACAACAAGGTATTGGCGTCTGGCGGCAAATAGACTCGGATCACTTCGGCTTTTTTATTCATTACATGGTCGATAAACCCCGGGTCTTGGTGACTACCGCCGTTATGATCTTGCCGCCATACGTGAGACGACAACAGGTAATTAAGTGATGCGATTGGTTTTCGCCAAGGGATATGATTTGCGGTTTTAAGCCATTTTGCATGTTGATTAAACATAGAATCAACGATGTGGATAAAGGCTTCATAACAAGAAAAAAATCCATGCCGCCCGGTCAGTAGATAGCCTTCCAACCACCCCTCACATTGATGTTCACTTAACATTTCCATCACCCGGCCATCGGCGGCGACATGATCGTCAATCGCAATGATCTCGGCTGTAGAACAACGATTAGTCACATCGAATATTGCAGACCAACGGTTAGAGGCAGTTTCGTCTGGACTAAATACCCGAAAATTAGTCGGATTACGTTTGATAATATCGCGGATAAATTTGGCCTGCACCGTAGTGGATCCAATATCAACAGCGCCGGGATAAAGTAAATCAACCGCATAGTCCCTAAAGTCTGGCATCTGCAAATCGCGTAAGAGTATGCCACCATTCGTATGTAGATTGGCACTCATGCGCCGATTACCGCTGGGTGCAAGCTTGGCTAAATCGGCACGTAGTTTTCCGCTTGTATCAAACAACTCCTCGGGATGATAGCTCCGCATCCATCTTTCTAAAATCGCTATATGGCCAGCATGACTCATATCGCTAATCGGTACTTGATGCGAGCGAAAAGTCCCCTCTACTTGTCTGCCGTCTACAAATTTAGGGCCAGTCCAACCTTTGGGGGAGCGCAAAATAATCATTGGCCAGCGCTGGCGCTGTGTAAAACCATTTGTCCGTGCATCTGTTTGAATTGCTTTGATGCTAGCGATCACCGTATCCAATGTGGCTGCCATCAACTGATGCATGGCTTCTGGATCGTCACCCTCGACAAAATACGGTTTGTAGCCATAGCCATGGAACAAAGCCTGTAACTCATCATGCGGAATGCGTGCAAGCACGGTTGGTCCTGCAATTTTGTATCCATTTAAATGCAAGATCGGCAGCACTGCCCCATCACATACCGGATTTAAAAATTTATTTGAATGCCAGCTCGTAGCGAGCGGGCCAGTCTCTGCTTCCCCATCGCCCACTACACATGTGACAATCAAATCAGGATTATCGAACGCAGCACCATACGCATGCGAGAGTAAGTATCCCAACTCGCCACCTTCATGAATCGACCCCGGTGTTTGCGGCGCAACATGGCTAGGTATGCCGCCAGGAAAAGAGAATTGTTTAAACAAGCGTTTTAAGCCATCTTCATCTTGTGTAATGACCGGATAAACTTCGCTATACGTTCCCTCTAGATAGGTATTCGCAACTAAGCCCGGGCCTCCGTGCCCGGGACCGGTGACGTAAATCATATTCAGATCGTGTTGTTTAATCACACGATTTAAATGCACATAAATAAAATTCAGTCCTGGCGTCGTACCCCAATGCCCCAACAATCGCGGCTTAATATGTCCAAGTTCTAAAGGCAACTTGAGCAAAGGATTATCGTAGAGATAAATTTGTCCGACGGAGAGATAATTAGCAGCCGCCCAATATTCCTGCATCTTTTTTAAGTGTGCTGGATCTAAAGGCTGGTTTTTTTCGCCTTGAACTTGTTCAGATTCAATTGGTGTCATTGTTATCTTTAGTAAAAGTAACTGGAGGGGCGTCGGTGGAAATGCTATGTGGAGTTTCAGCAGTATTCTGATGCTTACCTAACATTCGAAAAACAGTTTTGGCGATCATTAATTCTTCATCTGTTTTAATCACACGCACCGTGATTGCGCTATGCTCAGAAGAGATAACTTCGTTGTTGGCGGTATTTTTTACGGGATCAATTTCAATTCCTAAAAAGCCTAATCCGCTGCAAATTCTGGCGCGGATTTCTGCTGAATTTTCACCAATACCTCCTGAAAAAACCAAGGTATCTAATCCTTCCAATACACCGATTAAGCCGCAGAGTGTTTTTTTAGCCTGGTAGCAAAACAAACCAATAGCCTCAGCGGCACGAACATCATCTAGTTCTTTAGAAATCAAAACCTGCATATCGGAACTGATTTCTGATACACCCAGCAGACCTGATTCGTGCGTCACCATATGATAAAAATCTTTGATCGCCATTTTTTCTGTGCGCACCAGGTACCACACTAATGCCGGGTCAAGATCACCGGAACGTGTGCCCATCGGCAAACCAGAACTTGGTGTAAATCCCATGCTGGTATCGATACTTTTGCCGCCGTGTACCGCAGTCATGCTGGCACCATTACCAAGATGCGCGAGCACTATCCGGCCTTGTGCTGTGGCGTGGTTAGTAAGTCGTACTAATTCCTCCATTAAAAAAGCACAAGATAATCCATGAAATCCATAACGCTGTACCCCTTTGTCCTGATAACGACGGGGTATCGGCAACAGATGTGCCATACGCGGCATATCGTGATGGAACGCCATATCAAAGCAAGCGATCTGGGGTAATTGAGGGAAGCGACGATGGAAGGCTTCTGCCAATAAAATCTCTTCTGGCAAATGCTCAGTATCAAACGGACTCATATGCAACAAGGTTTTAATCATCGCTAGTGTGATGATTTGTGGCTCCCAATACTCCGGTCCACCATGCACAATGCGATGTCCTACTGCGGTCAAACTTGCGGGATCAATCCGTTTTTGCAGCCACGCCATGAGTAAGCTAATTGCGTTGGTATAGTCAGGGAGATGGGCCGTATGAGTGAAGTTATCCTCGGGTGCCAGACCTTTGGATATAAAACGGCCAGTTGCCTGCCCTATGCCTTCTAACTGTCCATAGAAAACTCGGTATAAATCCGGTCCAGATTCAAATAATGCAAACTTGATGCTAGAAGAACCACCGTTAATCGTTAACACGCATGACTTAGGTGGATTCATATCAAGAACCTTCCGCGATGAATTAAAAACCTGGAGTAGCAATGACGTTAGCTAAAATATGCTGAAAAAAACGCTCTTGACCTAGCTGGATACAAAATAACAATTCAAGCTAAGCCTATACCTGATCTTATTTATTGTATGTTCGACAACGTACAGACCCGTCGTATAATCGCGATCATTATTGACAACTATTTAGTCAATAATTAGGATCAACATGCAAATTTTTAGCCTGGAACAAAGCAAGCTGGCGTACCGCGTTGATTTTATTTTCTACAGCATTACATCCATCTTGATGGCGACTTTTCTGATTACATTAAGTCCATCAGAACAATTTTTAAAAACAATCACCTTTGTACTTACTGGTTTACTAAGCTGGACTTTGATCGAATACGTATTGCATCGTTTTGTTCTGCATGGTGTGCGCCCTTTTAGTACATGGCATCAAGAACACCATCAACGTCCGACAGCCTTAATTTGTACACCGACGATCTTGAGTGCAATGCTCATATTTGGATTGGTTTTTTTACCGACTTTAGTGATAGCTGATTTATGGCGAGCATCGTCTCTTACCTTAGGTCTGCTGACTGGCTATCTTTTATACACAATCACACATCATGCAACACACCATTGGCGAGCGAATTATGCTTGGTTACTTCGACGTAAACGTTGGCATGCAGTGCATCATCATCCATCAAAAAAAATCAGCCACTTTGGTGTAACAAACGCTTTCTGGGATAAGATTTTTGGAAGCGATTCAAATTAATTGAACTTGAACTCCCGATTGTCAGCGTTTAGTCCGACATCACTAAATGCTCCTGAAGAATTTTTTGAAAATCTGCTCCAAGTGGTGACGAAGATCGTTATGCTACAAAGCGAATTTCCAACACGAAGTGTTTGAAAAACTTCACAGATGTTTCAATAAAAAATCAAATCCAAACGGAATTTATCTTAAAACAGTACATTGTTACACTTACTTGAAAACGTAACTAAATACCTACTTAGAGATACAAATCAATTGGAAAATCCCCCTTATTCTTCGATTTAAACCACCGTAAAAATCGATATATAGACAAGATGCCCCAGGGTCTTCTTGGTGCTGTATTAAATGGTGTGCTTAGTGATGTATTCACTCACGTATAAATTATTGAATAAAGGAAAAGATCATGTCTATATCGTCAATTGGTGGAAACATATCGCCTCTTTCAGCTTTACAAACATCCAATGTCTCAGCAATCAACTCCGCAACGCCGACCGTCGATCGTGACGGAGACGGTGGACGAGTTCGCGGTGGTGGCGGTGGCAAATTTGCATCCGCCCTGACTCAAGCGCTAGCGCAGCTTGGCATCAGCGGCACCTCTACTACGGATAGCACAAGCACATCTGGTACATCAGCCACCTCGCCAACTTCTGGTACCTCTAGTACTTCTAGCACCTCGGACGCAACATCGGCACAAGATCCACAGCAGGCATTAGCTGCATTTGCGCAAAGTTTATTTGCGGCGCTTCAATCACAATCCAGCTCAGGAAGCTCAAGCACATCGTCCTCAAGCTCGGACTCAGGTACAGATCCAAGCAGCGCAGTATCTGGTTCTGGTGGCGGTGGACATCACCACCATGGCGGTGGCGGGATCAGCAAGCTTGAAGGCGGCATACAAAATCTGATACAACAACTATCCTCCTCAAGCACTGACACCTCGGACTCTACCAGCGCAGGAACAAGCACATCAGGATCATCTAATTCTGCTATCGACGCACTTAAACAAAGCTTCACAAATTTACTGGCGGCAGATGGTCAATCAGGTAGCAGCGCAACTCTGAGCAGTTTTCTAACCAATATAGAAAAAAATCTGCAAGGTGCGACACCAACCGGCAATGTAGTTAGCACAAAAGTTTAAATCGCTGGTACTTCTAATTTAAAATTAGGAACTGTTAACATTGAAATAAAGATTATGCGTAACTTAAAACGCGTGTTTTGAAGTTAGTGTTAGCAGTGCCTACTACTGTGTAACTGAGTTTTTATTTTTTAAATTGACTTTATTGAATTGCGAAACAGATGAATGACACCGCGTATTTTGTCTAAATCATAGTTCGACCTATTCCAACATCACATTCGCCTTCCAAACACAATTCAGCCTTAGACTTTACCTTAGACAAATTGTCCTGGGATGCCAATTCCTAACACTAGATTACTTGAGCTAGATCAAGCGTTACTCAGATTTTTTATGACACGATTATCTTCGCAATGAAGATTCATAATGCAGACTCATCAATCAAGCTTGTTCGGTATCGAGCAAACCAAAATATAGCCCAACACTATATTGAATCTGGATTTTCGGCTGGATCGCTATCGCCTCATAGAGTCCCTAAAAGCGTACGATGTTGAGAGCAATAACACCATCGTGATTTGCGTGCTGACGCTATAAAGACAATTGTAGATGTACTACTAGAAAATCTGGGTTCGAGCTGGTATTACCTAAAGATGTATTTTCATTCGCATTTTTTATATCAAGAATGCTCTCTCTTATGCGGCGCATCAATGTTAGGAAAGAAAACTCATGTCTATCTTAACCAATTCGACAAGCGGTTTAACTACCAATGAAGTAGAAACAAAATTGCACACAAACGGGTGGAACGATTTACCGTCAGCTAAGCCGCGCTCGTTTCAAGCGATCGCGTGGACAATCGTTAGCGAGCCTATGTTTGTTTTATTGATTGCCTGTGGAGCTATTTATTTGGTGTTGGGCAATATAGAAGATGCCGCGATCTTGCTTGGATCCGTCTTCATCATTATAGGAATGAGCTTTTCTCAAGAGAAAAAAAGTGAACGTGCTCTTGAGGCGTTGCGAGATCTTTCTAGTCCACAGGCACTTGTTTTACGCAACTCTACACAACAGAGAGTTCCAGGACGAGATGTTGTTCTGGGAGACATCATCTTACTAGTTGAAGGTGACCGTATTCCGGCAGATGCCTTTCTTATCGAAAGTCAAGGTCTGACCGTTGATGAGTCTCTGTTAAGCGGTGAATCTATTCCCGTTAGAAAATTAGCAAGCGAGCTATTCAGCGAAGACATGGTGATGCCTGGTGGCGATGATCACCCCTGTATCTATTCAGGAACTTTGGTGGTGCAGGGTACCGGCAAGGCACAAGTAGTGGCAACTGCTGGCAATACCGCGCTTGGACGTGTGGGCAATGCCTTATTTACATTGGAAACTGAGCCAAGTCGAATCCAAACTGAGACTCAGCACGCTGTCAAAGTCATCGCATTATCGAGCATCGCTCTGGTTCTCTTTTTGATGGCATGGTATGGCATCTCCCGTAACGACTGGATGACCGGAATTTTAGCGGGATTGACCTTAGCAATGTCATTATTGCCCGCAGAATTACCTTTGATTCTGACGATTTTTCTAGGGATAGGCTCGTGGCGTATCGCAAAAAAGCGAGTCTTAGCAAGACGTATTTCTGCCATTGAGATGCTAGGTGCGACGACTGTTCTGTGCGTCGATAAAACTGGCACCTTGACTGAAAATCGCATGGCTTTGTCCCAGATCATACTTCCTGCAAAAGACCCTGACGAACAAGATCTAGTGCAGCAATTTAATGACATGCAGTCCTTAAAACCAGAACATTTTCCAGAGAAGTTCCATGAAACTTTGGAATTTGCCATCCTATCGAGTCATAGAAATCCGTTTGATCCGATGGAGAAAGCCATTAACGAAGCTGGAAAAATCGCGCTGCGTGGAACCGAACATCTACACGCAAATTGGAGCTTAATTGAGGACTATCCTCTGTCACCTGAATTGCTTGCAATGTCACGCGTGTGGCAATCCCCTGATCTTGTGGATTATGTGATCGCAGCAAAAGGTGCCCCCGAAGCAATCATTGATTTATGCCATCTATCGGAAAGCGCGACGCAACAGATTAACATTCAGGTTAATCAGGTTGCAAAGCAAGGACTACGCGTACTCGCCGTGGCCAAAGCAAGCTTCCGGCGTGGCGACCTGCCCGAAATTCAACATGATTTTAAATTTCAGCTAACCGGATTAATCGCTCTGGCTGATCCCCTGCGACCTAGCGTCAGGAAGGCTGTTACGGAATGTCATGCTGCTGGCATTCGTGTGATGATGATTACTGGTGACTATCCGGCGACTGCTCTTAGTATCGCAATGCAAAGTGGACTGGACGTTACGTCGGGTGCCATTACAGGATCAGAATTAGAGGGGATGAGCGATATTGACTTGGAGCAGCGTATACAAAGCAATCCATCGAATTCAGCCAACGTATTTTGTCGAATACAACCAGAACAAAAATTAAGGCTCGTCGTCGCATTAAAAAATATCGGAGAAATTGTAGCCATGACGGGTGATGGCGTGAACGATGCACCCGCGCTAAAGGCAGCTCATATCGGTATCGCCATGGGCGGACGAGGCACGGATGTCGCGCGAGAGGCATCCGCCTTGGTGTTACTCGATGACGATTTCAGTTCTATTGTGGCGGCGATTTCTTTAGGGCGCCGGATTTTTGATAATGTACGGAAAGCCGTCGTATTTGTCATTGCCGCACATATCCCGATAGCAGGTATGTCGATACTGTCCGTAATGATGGGGTGGCCCTTGATCTGGTTGCCGGTACATATCGTTTTTTTTGAATTGATGATTAATCCAACCTGTTCGATTGTATTTGAGGCGGAGCAAGAGGAAGCGAATGTAATGAACCGCCCTCCACGCTCTACAAAGGCGAAAATATTCGATAGGCCGTTGTTCATGATGGGGCTACAGCAAGGCGTTTTTTTGTTACTTATTTTAGTAGCAGTTTATATGGGATCTACGCAATTAGGACTTCATACTGAGCAAGCCAGAGCTTTAACTTTTTCAGCAATGATTGTTGGTGACATTTGGTTGATCTTGATCAACCGATCCTCATCATTACCCTTTTTCGCCTCATTAAAGTTACCCAATCCTGCATTATGGTGGGTGATCGCCTCAGGAGTAACCATGCTGGGACTAGCCCTATTTGTACCCTTTATGAGTCAGTTATTCCATTTTGTGTCCCCACCATCCAGTGTTTTATTGCTGATGCTGATCAGTGTCAATATGCTGTTGACCTTGTTCGTCGTTGCAACCAAATTTCTCTCTCCCAGAGAAGTTTGATTCAAAAATCAAATTTATCTTTGAATATTTTTAACCTACTAAAAAAGAGTATGTATGAAATTACGCAATAACAATTCGAACTACGGTTCGCTGTCGATTGGACTGCACTGGTTTATGTTGATCTTGATTGTGGCCGTGTACGCCTGTATGGAACTGCGCGATATATTCCCGAAAGGAAGTCAAGAGCGGGACGCGATGAAGACCTGGCACTATATGCTAGGTATGTCAGTCCTGTTGTTTGCATTGGCTCGCGTCATAATTCGAGCGACTCAGACAGCGCCGATAATTACACCTGAGCCAGCCAATTGGCAAAAAATACTCGCCAAATTAATGAAAATTTCGCTGTACGTCTTAATGATCGGTATGCCAATTGCAGGATGGCTGATACTCAGTGCGAAAGGGAAAACAGTCCCATTTTTCGGTTTGCAACTACCAATGTTAATTGGAGAAAATAAATCGACAGCAGGGTTAATCAAGGAAGCGCATGAAACAGCCGCAACAATAGGATATTTTTTGATTGGACTACATGCCTTAGCTGCCCTATTTCATCATTATATTATTAAGGATAATACTCTGATCAGGATGCTGCCACGCCGTGATTGATTGACGACAATCTATCCAACACTCCTCAAAAATATTCTCGATCTCTTCGAGAATATTCTCTTGTCATGTGACATTAATCTAAGCCGTTTATAATCATTCCGGAATAAGCATATGCAAATAAACGCTCACAGGTTGTTTGCTGGATATGACGTGCGCATTTTCCGTTTTAAAAATAGACTTCCTTGTTATTGCCAAGATTTTCTCCTGACTGATCCAAGAATAATGGCTGATAGTGAAATCAACTACCGTATGGATCGTTCAAATCCGTTTTAAGACGAAAGGAATTCCATGAGCAATGTTGATTTTGACTTTGACTTTTTTGTGATTGGTGGCGGTTCCGGCGGTGTTCGGGCCGCACGTGTCGCAGCAAGTCATGGCGTGAAAGTCGCGATTGCAGAAAGCGACCGTTACGGTGGCACCTGCGTTATCCGAGGTTGCATTCCCAAGAAACTCTTAGTTTATGCCTCACATTTCGCTGATGATTTCTCCGATGCAGAGGGCTACGGCTGGACAATTTCTAAGCCAACTTTTTCCTGGAAAAAATTAATTACCGCTAAGGACAAAGAAATTGATCGTCTTAGTCGGATTTATCAGGACTTGTTAAATAATTCTGGTGTGAGTGTGCTAAACGGTCGTGCGCATTTTGTTGACGATCATACTGTTGAGGTGAATGGTCAACGTATCCGTGCAAAATATATTTTGATCGCAACTGGTGGCAGACCTTACCGTCCATCAATCCCTGGAATTGAATATGCCATAACCTCGGACGAAGCTTTTGAACTGGCCGAGCTACCAAAGAAAGTTTTAATTGTCGGCGGAGGTTATATCGCGGTCGAATTTGCAGGCATTTTTAACGCGCTTGGTGCAGAGGTGATTCTGTCTTATCGAGGCGAGCAGGTACTACGTGGTTTTGACCCCGATCTTGGCTTGCATCTGCAAGAGGAAATGCGTAAAAAGGGAATCACGATTGTACTCAACAGCACCGTAAGCGAATTGATCAAACAAGACGACGGACTGATCAAAGTCAACATGGACAAAGGTGATCACGGTCATCTTTTGTTCGATACTGTCATGTATGCGACTGGCCGAATTCCACAAATTGACAATCTGCATCTAGAGAAGATTGGTGTCGATATCAAATCAGGCGGCGTGCGCGTTGATCATACGTCACGTACCAGTGTTCCACATATTTTTGCTGTTGGCGATGTGACCAATGGTATTGCCCTTACTCCTGTGGCAATTCGCGAGGGCGCTGCATTGGCGAACTCGTTGTTTGGCCCGACCCCCAGCTTACCCGATTTCAGTATTGTTCCTTCTGCCGTATTCAGTCAGCCCCCGATTGGTACCGTTGGTTTAGGAGAAACCGACGCGCTAGAGCAATATGGAGAACTCGATATCTACAGCTCCAACTTCAAGCCGCTGAAAAATACCTTATCCGGCAATCACGAGCGAACATTGATGAAGTTGATTGTTGACACAAGAACCCAAAAAATACTGGGTGCACACATGATCGGTCCCGATTCACCGGAAATCATTCAGGGACTCGCAGTCGCAATCCGCATGGGAGCGACCAAAGCAGACTTTGACAACACAATCGGCATTCACCCCACAGCAGCTGAAGAATTTATGACGATGCGCGAAAAGAAAACGAAGCTTAAGCATGGATCTTAAAACACATGGACATTAACACCATCATGCCAAATACAGAAAGTCTCCAACGTATCGAAATCATTGAAGGACTAAGCCAGCCATCCGCACAGATTTCACCAAAATATTTTTACGATACCAAAGGCTGCGAACTGTTTGAAGCTATTACGCTTTTGCCTGAATATTATCTGACCAGAACAGAGCAATCCATCATGGCCAGTTATAGCGAACAAATCGCACAAGCAGTTGGCAAAGACCAGACCATTATTGAATTAGGCGCCGGCAGTTGTGAAAAAGTCCGTCGCCTGTTCCACTCTATAAAACCTGCCAAATTTATTGCCGTTGATATTGCATCCGATTTCTTGGTCGAATCAGTGCGTAATTTGCGACAGGAGTTCCCAGAGATTGACATCCGTCCGGTGGTGGCAGATCTTACCTCTGACGTCATATTGCCAGAAGATTTACCTATGGGAAAACGCTTAGTATTTTATCCAGGCTCGTCTATTGGTAATTTTGATCGCCAGGATGCATTGGCTTTGCTAACCCGCATCCGGAGATTGATTGATGTCGACGGCGCATTATTGATTGGCGTTGATTTAAGAAAAAATAGTGCGATTCTGGAAGCTGCCTATGACGATGCAGCAGGTGTTACAGCGGCATTCAATCTCAATGTTTTAAATCATATCAACCGTCTTATTGCAAGTGATTTCAAGCTCACGCAATGGCGGCATCTGGCGATTTTTAATACGGACGAATCACGGATTGAAATGCATCTGGAAGCAATCGAAGATACTCAAGTGTCTTGGCCTGATGGCAAGCGTTATTTTAAAACAGGTGAGAAAATTCATACAGAGAACAGCTACAAATACACGCCTGAAGTATTTATGGATCTATTAACGCAAGGCGGATTTAAACATTCTCAGATGTGGACTGATGAGAATGGTTTATTCGCTGTGATGCTAGCCAGACCTTAAAAATTCTTTATCAAAAATTTCTGTTAGTTCGCTACAACTATTTATATTCCGTTAATTCAACCAAATCAAATGCTAACAGTCCTGCCAATGACATCTATCAATTCACATCTAAATTACACTTCAATCCGTAATCAAACGATGTCTCTGGCTGCACCACTGTCAGCCGAGGATTGTTGCGTTCAGGCCATGCCAGATGCCAGTCCTGTCAAATGGCATCTGGCGCATACCACCTGGTTTTTTGAGACCTTTGTGTTGGAGTCTTGGGAGCTTGAATTTAAGCCCTATCACTCGGCATTTCGTGTTCTGTTTAATTCGTACTACAACGCCATTGGTGACAAACATCCTCGTTCGCAACGCGGCATGTTAAGTCGCCCCAGCTTGGATGAAGTCATGGCTTATCGCGCCAATGTCGATCAGCGGATTCAAGCATTGTTAGTGTCCAATATCGACAACCAAGCGCTGCTGCAAATGATAGAACTGGGACTGCATCATGAGCAGCAACATCAAGAATTGATGCTGAGTGATATTAAATATTTACTTTCACTCAACCCGTTATTCCCAAGCTATAAAAATATTTCCGAGTCAGTTGAACCACCAAACGAACTGCGCACTAAATTGCCCAAATCTACAAAAGATTTAATGTGGTGTAATTTTGATGCAGGGCTTGTTCAGCTAGGTCGCAATAGCTCAGAAAATAAGTCAGAAAATACGGAATTTTTCTTTGATAACGAGACACCACGACATCAGGTTTATTTACAAGCGTATAAACTAGCTTCCCGTTTAGTGACCAATAGCGAATACGCTCAATTTATTGCTGAAGGTGGTTATCAGCAAGCGCAATATTGGTTATCAGAAGGATGGGATTGGCGTAAAGCACAAGATCGCCATCACCCTTTATATTGGGTGAAAGAAAATAACGTTTGGAATGAATTTACCTTGAACGGACTAGCTCCACTCAATCCTGATCAACCTGTCGTACATATTTCTTATTTTGAAGCCGATGCGTATGCTCGTTGGGCAGAGGCACGACTACCAACGGAGGCTGAATGGGAAAATGCGGCTGCGAACTTGCCGTTAAAAGGTCATTTTTCTGACAGCGGACTATTTCATCCTATGCCTGATCAGGATCTTTACAATCTATTGTCCCCGGATGGGCTGACACAAATGTTTGGTGATGTATGGGAGTGGACGCAATCCAGTTATGCGCCCTACCCCGGTTTTCGCGCCAAAGCAGACGCCGTTGGAGAGTACAACGGCAAATTTATGGTCAACCAGTATGTATTGCGAGGTGGCTCTTGTGTGACGCCAGTGAACCACCTCCGGGCTAGTTATCGGAATTTTTTTCCAGCACATGCTTGCTGGCAGTTCTCTGGCATCCGCCTAGCACGGTAGCTCAATATCTGACCAAGCTACTTTTTTATACTCATCTGATTAGTCACTTTTTGTACGCCTTCAATCGTTTTGGCTACTTCGGTTGCACGCATGATTTGCGTATCGCTATCGACAAAACCACTGAGTTGAACATCGCCTTTGCTCGTAATCACGGCGATATCTAAGCTTTTGATCGAGGCATCAGCGATCAAGGCAGATTTCACTTTTGCTGTGATCACACCATCGTCAATTTTGTTGCCGATAGTTCTTGATTCTTTCAGCATTAATTTATTATCGACAGACTTAACGCCTTCTACATTTTTTGCAATTGCAACGCTGTGATCAATTTGACTTTGGCTATCAACAAAGCCACTCAACATTGTTTCGCCTTTGCGAGTTGCGACTTTGATGTCATACGCTTTTACCTCATTGTCAGCCAATAAAGCAGAAGATACTTTCGCACTGACAACGGTATCATCAACTTGCGTACCGACGGAGATCTGTGGTGCAGAACTACCAGCAACATCGGTTGGTTTATTGCAGCCAGCAAGCAAGATTAACAATGCGCCGGTTGCGCCCCAATATAGTCCAGTGGATAATTTTTTCATGACATGTCCTTTGATTTTATGAATAGATAAACTGATCAGCAAAACAGAGTCCTACCTGTAAATAACATCCATCAGTGCTTTAGAGAGGCTGCTTACTAATGATTTATGATCCTGTTCAGAACAGTAGAATTCATCCCCACTGCTGACTGAATCATGCCTTTAGCCATGTTGATACTCTGTTCGCTAACGTACACAAATTTTTATTTTTGGAAAAATAAACATATTCCAATTAAATTAAAGCATTATCAAAAAGTGCAAAAAATAAAATAAGCTGAGAACTTAACAGGCAAACTCGTAATCAAATAATGACTCAATCGATTGATCAACCAATGAAACCAAATTCGTCCCCCATCAAAAAAATGATCAAAGTCATTTTCCTTTCGATAAAAGAATGGATAAACCATAGAGCAGCAAGTAAAGGTGCAGCGTTAGCGTTTTATACCTTATTTTCCATGGCGCCGATTTTGGTATTGGTGCTGGCAATTGCGGGTTTCTTTTATGGCAAACAGGCAGCTCAGGGCGAGATATTTAATCAGTTACAAAGCTTGGTCGGTCGTAATAGTGCCGAGGCGATTCAGACAATGTTAGCTGGTGCGCGCAACCCAGAAGATGGGCGTATGGCAACCATAATTGCCAGCGTGTTGTTATTAATTGGAGCCACTAGCGTTTTTGCAGAATTAAAAGAGAGTCTGGACGAAATTTGGCAAGTACCCAAAACACGTCAATCCAGTATTTGGGTGGTGATACGTACGCGCCTATTATCATTCGGCCTGATATTGGTACTCGCATTTTTGATGCTTGTATCGCTGGTTGTCAGTGCGGTATTGGTATTCCTGGAGCATTATTGGGGTGCATTGCAAATTGATGTTGCGGTGATTTTAATACCACTGTCTTCATTAATCGGGTTTGGTGTTATTGCCTCGCTCTTTGCGGTTATTTTTAAAATGTTGCCACAAGTAAGATTATCCTGGCGAGATGTGTGGATTGGTGCGGCCGGTACCGCTGGATTATTCACCATCGGCAAATATGGTATCGGTGTGTACATCGGGAACAGCGGCATAGCAAATAGTTTTGGTGCAGCCGGATCAATGATTGCATTATTACTGTGGGTTTATTATTCAGCGCAAATATTTTTATTAGGTGCAGAATTTACCCGTCAATACGCTCTGTGTTTTGGTAGCTTGCGTGACCTCAATTCAGATAAGACCTTAACTAAAATCACGAAACTGTAAAACAATCTTTGCCTAGACGTTGAATAGAGAATGTTGTGTTAAAAAGAAAATGGCTAGAACAATTATCTGTTCTAGCCATTTTTTTGTAAGAAATAATTTAGCTATATTCTTACCATCTATTTTTACTCACATACTCAAAATATTATTGAACGCGACGCTCAACAGTAATTTGTTCTACTTCTACCCGGCGATTTTGTTCCAGGCAAGTAATTAAAGCGGCCTTATTCTTTTCAGTACACTGTACGACTGGATTTGTTTCGCCTTTACCTTGCGCCGTTAAACGTGTAGCAGCAACACCCTTATCGATCAAATACGCTTTGACGACCTCGGCACGACGCTGTGACAATTTCATGTTGTATTTAGTCGTACCAATACGATCAGTGTATCCACTGATGACTACATCATTGATTTGCGTATTGTTATTCAGTACGTTAGCGATTTCATCTAATTTTTGTTGTGGCATACCTAGTTTAGCGCTGTCAAAACCAAATAACTCCGTCGCTGACAATGTGACTTTTTCAAAGCGAACTGGTGGTGGAGCTGGTGGCGCTGGTGGTTGGGGCATTGTCTCTGTAATGACCAATGGTGCGGCCACTGGCGCGGGTTCTACACGAGCAACACGTTGCACAGGTTTGTCGAAGGTATAGACCAGACCAACGTTCAAATAATTATTGTTTGAGTTACTAAAGTTAAAGTCGTTACCATGTACAAAACCATGTACCCGGCGCAAGTCAGCTTGCATTGCCCACTGGTCTGAGAATCCATACTGAAAACCAACGCCAGCATTTAAATAAGCAGAATTTGCATCTCTTTGAAGTGCCTGCGCATTGATATTTACTTTGTCATACTCAACGCCGCCGCCGATTAACACAAACGGGCGAAAGCTCTTACGAGAAAACATATATAAAGCATCTGCGCCTAATGTATTTTGCTGGTAGCGTGTTCCGTTTGTGCGCTGACGACCATAGCTGGTACCGAATTGCAAATCCCAATCCTGGGAGAACGCTTTACCGAAACGAATTGCAGCGGCTTCGCCATGTCCCGTCACGCCATAGTGCGTATCTGCATCCAATACGCCCAAACTAGGTGCGACATACCAAGATGGATTGTAGTCATAATTTTCTGGCGCGCGTTGTGCCATGCTGCTGGATACTACTCCGCACAATAAGCTAACAGCGAGCGTGATTTTATTAAATTTATGCATATAAGACCCTGAGTAGAAAGTTAGAAATAAAAATGAATTAGAAAACAAATTGAAACTAATATTAAAAATATTGATGACGGAGAGATTTAAAAATTCTTCCTACAAAGAACTAGAGACGATCTCACGGCAACGCATGAGAACGGAGCTTACGGAGTTGTACATATGGCTTCTGTGCGCTAACCAACATAGAAATTAAAAAAGTAAATTTTTTAAAAAAGTACACAACTACAGCATGCACATGAGGTGGTGCATGCTGATCTAACCAAGGTAGTTGTGAGGAATTTAAAAGGGAATTAGTCCTGTCCGGCCGCTAAAAAATTTAAGGCTGACACTGAATTTACTGAGGAATATTCTGAACAATTTTGATTGTTATATATCGTTCGCGATAGAAAAAACCTGCACATGAGCAATCAAATCAATCGACAGTTCTCTTTTTATAGAATAAATTAAACTGATTCCTAACTGTTAGTCGTTTTACCTATACTCCCCATTTATTTTATTAAACATACTCCAATGACCACATAAATAATGGATGACTAGTAAATACTCATTACCAGTATATAACCATTAGATTAAAAACCCTAAGAATGTTGAGCACAATGACGTATAAAATGCATTATTTCATGCATCTTCTACGCATTAAGTATCGGACATTTTCTCTACTTACTGTAGTGCTTTGTGTATTGCTTTACCGGAGTCATCCACTTAAGCTTTAATACTGCCATCAGCCAGCACAAGCGGTTTCAGGTTGACTAACATAATCTCGACAGTATGCTCTTGCTGATCATTGATCAACGGTATAAATGGGGAGTCTTGCGTAACACCATCCACTGAAATTCCTTTACTAACTTCGCCAGCAAATTTTTGTGTCACGGTGATCTGGTAGCTGGTTTGTTTGTATCGATAGCGTAATTTAAATGTAATCCAATCGACAGGCATACAAGGTACGCAATATAGTTTTTCTCCATCGAGTGTCAAACCTAATAATGACTCGATGATAAAGCGGTACATCCAGCCAGATGATCCGGTATACCATGTCCAACCGCCCCGTCCGATATGTGGTGATACTGCGTAGACATCAGCTGCGATCACGTAGGGTTCTACTTTATAAGTGGCAACTGCGGCGGGAGTGAGCGAGTGATTGATTGGATTAATCATGGTCATTAGTTCCCAAGCTTTTTCGCTGTCACCTAGTTTGGCGAATGCCATCGCCGTCCAGATTGCGGCATGAGTATATTGCCCGCCGTTTTCACGCACACCCGGGACATACCCCCGGATATAGCCGGGATTTTGATCAGATTTATCAAATGGTGGATCGAGCAATTGGACTAAAGCATGGTCACGACGAACCAAATATTGGTTGACTGCCTGCATAGCAGTATTGGCATGAACAGGGTCGCCGGCTTCCGACAAAATAGACCAGCTTTGTGAGATTGAATCAATCTTGCACTCAGCGTTGCTGGCAGAACCTAAAGACGTGCCATCATCAAAATAAGCACGGCGATACCAAGCGCCGTCCCAAGCGTGCTGCTCAATATTAGTTTGTATTTTTTTAGCTTCTAGCTGGCATCGGTAAGAAAAACTTTGATCACCTCGTTGCTGTGCAATCACTGAAAATTGCATCAAGACTTCGTATAAGAAAAATCCTAACCAGACACTTTCTCCCTTGCCTCCGGCACCGACTTTATCCATGCCATCATTCCAATCACATGAACCTATCAGCGGCAATCCATGTACTCCAAAGCGCAGACCATGCAAGATCGAGCGGACACAATGGTCATACAAAGAAGACGATTGATTAGATTGTCCGGGCAAGTCGTAATAAGAATCTTCATCCGCATTCAACTGACGACCTTCAATAAAAGTAACCGACTCATCTAATATCCGATGATCATGAGTAGTTGTCAGATAGCGGCAAGTCGCTAGCGGTAGCCACAAATAATCATCAGAGCAATGAGTGCGTACCCCGCGGTTCATGGGCGGATGCCACCAATGCTGTACGTCGCCCTCAATAAACTGATGCGCGGCGCAAACCAGGATATGTTCACGAGCCAGTTCCGGACGGGTATGCATAATCGCCATTACATCTTGTAACTGATCGCGGTAACCAAAAGCGCCGCCGGATTGATAGAAACCGCTCCGCGCCCACAAGCGACAAGCGATGGTCTGATACATCAACCATCCGTTGGTCAGCATATTGAGGGCAATATCTGGTGTCTCTACTTGCACTGCGCCTAGAGTATCTTGCCAATAATTTTTGACTTTGGTGAGTGTTTCCTGCGCCGCTAATTTACTGCGGAAGCGTTGTATTAAATTGCTGACATCCGCGCTACGTTGTCCGGCAACACCTAGTATAAAAATAATCTCGTGCTGCTCACCATCACCTAATTCAAATGGCACCTGTATCGCGGCGCAAGGATCAAGCCCGGCACCTAATTTTCCTGACAACCGGGATCGGCTCATTGCAGCAGGATTTTGCAGACTGCCGTTGCGACCAATAAATTCTGTCCGGTCGCCACTCATCGTCAATTTCATCGCATCGACGTAAAAGAAACTCGTGCGATCACAAAATTCAGAGTTATAAAAGTTCCGAGCAAATATAGCGCCTGTGGCAGGATCGGCCTCAGTCACGATATGCATGACGGATTTTTGACGCACATCGCCCAAGACCCATTCCACATAACCGGTAGCGGATAAACGTCTTGTCTCACCGGTGTCATTGCGTATTTTAAGTACCGAAAATTTAACCGCATCATCCGGTGCAACAAAGACCGATAATTCGGAGGTAATACCTGCCTCGGTATGTTCAAACACGCTATAGCCAAAACCATGGCGCGTAACATAGTCTCCTTGACCGCGGCACGGCAAGGAGCTTGGCGACCAGAAGTGTCCGCTATCTTCATCGCGCAAATAAAATGCTTCACCTCCATTGTCAGAAACTGGATCATTAGACCAAGGGGTCAGTCTGAACTCATGGGCGTTCTCACCCCAGGTATAAGACTGACCACTCTCTGAAATCACGGTTCCAAAATGTGGATTAGCTAACACGTTCACCCACGGTGCAGGAGTCAGATTGGATTCATTGGTACGGATAATATATTCGCGACCGTCTTTGCTAAATCCACCTAAACCATTCGGCAAAATTAAGTCAGTCGTATCATTCAGTCGGTCTGAAACAAACATCTGATTAGAACTTGACGATGAGGATGTTGAGATTGCGGAATTTGCCGCAAATGATGCGGGCAAAGGTGCTGACAACTGTCTGGTCGTTATCAGCTGTGGCGGACGGACTTCCACTTGTCCACGTCGGTTGATTTGTTCTGCCAAGGTGCCACGACTATCAGACAAAATAGCGCGTGCAACAGATTGCAATAAGATCCTGTCATCATTAGGTATTTGATCAGCAAGACGTACAAAAATACCGCCCGGACGCTCCATCGCATGTGCCTCAATACCTGACGCAACTAAGCCCATGATTTGCTCTTGTAATATTTGACGATAACCAGCACGGTCTTCATTCCAAATTACCAAATCGACGGCTAAACCCTTCATACGCCAATAGGCATGGGCCTGCACCATCTGACGTACTAATTCAATATTTTCTGCATCACTAATATGCACTAAAACAATAGGTAAATCGCCGGAGATTGCATAACTCCAAAGACCAGATTGACCACGGCGGTTTTTTACCAAAATACTGGCGTCGGCACGCAACAAAGCATTCGGATAAATAATTGAACTAGCCAAACGCTCATACAATTGAGCATCAGCTTCGCTGGCGTTAAGCTGGCGCAATACCACTTGGCTATGGGTCCAGGCTAATTCAAATACACGGTCAGCCAAATGCATATCTTGATATTTTTCAATCATACCGAGCACCGCATCACGCGTCTCTGCAACGCCGGTCACAATATCAATAATCGCAGTTTGTTCTGGCGCTAAGGTGATCTGATGACGGATCGCGACAATAGGATCAAGGACTGATCCCCGGCTGCCAGATAACGTTTTTGTCGTCATTGCAACAGGCGCTGCTACGGTATTGCCGCGCCCGATAAATGCCATGCGATCTGACTCGTAAGAGACCGCGTCACTAGTCGCGCCATGCACCACCATCTGATGGAACATGGTCGGGGTAAAGTCATTCTCAGAGCGCGGACGACGGACACATAAAATAGCCTGATGTTGTGACAGGATTTCTGTTTGCACAAACAGATTACTAAAAGCAGGGTGCATCGTATCTGCGGCAGCAGGTGCCAACACCACTTCTGCATAACTGGTCAGGTCAATTGTTTTTGTGAACCGGGTCCGGTTGGTAATACGGGTGCGACGCAATTCGATATCATCCTCCGGCGACACGACGATTTCGGTATGCATATCAAAGCCATTATCGTGACGCCGAATTTCTGCCCGACCTTCTGAAAAAATCACTTCATAGGTTTTAGGTGATTTTAAAGTCGGGTGATATGAAGTGGACCAATAACTAGAGTCAGACAGATCGCGCACATAGCAGAACATACCCCAGTTATCGCAGGTAGTATCTTCACGCCAGCGTGTAATCGCCAAATCGCGCCAGCGACTATAGCTGCCGCCAGTATTGGTCACCATGACGTTATATCTGCCGTTGGACAATAATTGAATTTCAGGCAAACGTGTATCGACTCGGTTGATGATGCGCATAGGCATCTGCTGCTCGCTGGCAGTAGAGCGGATATCCGCCAGTTCTGTGGTGTTTGAATAGTGACTACTCGGTTTTGGAATCCGCTCTTTTAGCAATAACAGCGTTGCCTGAAACAGAGGATCAGATTCAAAACGTTTTTGCATCGGCCTATCCAGCAACACATATGCAAGCGATAGCAAACTCATGCCTTGATGATGTGCCATATACGACCGTATCAGTGCCTGCGTTTGTCCGCGTGGCAGACGGGACGGCGTGTAATCGATCGCCTCAAACATACCGAAACGTCCTTCAGCGCCCTCGTCCACTAATCGCTGTAGATTAGTGCAGGCCTGATTTGGCGCGACCATCAGCGCCATTGCAGAAGCATAAGGCGCAACCACAAGGTCATCTCCCAGACCCCGCTTCAATCCCAGACCAGGTACACCAAACGCACGATATTGATAATTAAGACTGGCATCAAAAGCGTGATAGCCCGATTCAGAAATCCCCCAAGGGACAACGCGCTGCGCACCATATTCAATTTGTCGCTCAACGACTGATTTATACGTTTGATCGAGTAAAGTATTCTGATAATTTGGCATCACCAACAGCGGCATCAAATACTCAAACATCGATCCGCTCCACGACAAGAGAATCGGTTCGCCACCGGCAATCGTTAACTGGCGTCCCAACGCAAACCAGGTTTCTTGCGGTAACTGGCCTTGTGCGATAGCGACAAAACTGCACAATCTTGCTTCTGATGCTAACAGATCATAAGACCCAGTATCGCGCCGACGCTCCGTAACGTTATAACCAATCGCTAACAGATGGGTAGCTGCGTCATATAAAAATTCATACTCCATACGCGCAAACTCTGTCGCCTGCAAAGCCAAGCGTGTAATTGTGCCCATGCGCTCATTTGCACGCCGGCTACCTTCTGCTACGAAGTCCATCAGATTTTTCCAACGCGTTTGCAGATCCGACACTAACGCTGATGGAGAGTCCCCTACGCTGCCGACCAATGTCTGTATTTGTGCCCGCATTTTTGCGTCTAGTCTTGCCAAATCACTCAGACTTAAAAGGCTATTTAATTCGGGCAAATCTTGAATCAAACTTCCTACATTGGACAACGCGAGCCAAGGTGCTAAAAATAATAAATCCTGCTGCGCCTCATGAGATTGCTTTATTAACGCATTTACCCACCAGAGCATCTCGGCCTTTTTATCATTATTGATGCTGGCGTCAGATGCGATCGCGGTAGTTAAATCGCTGGCCTTAGTAGAAAATATGGTTAGCAGCTCATTAGCTTCAGATAAAGTGACTGGTGGCGTCGCTGATGTCATAGCTAGTTGTTTTTTAAACTCAAGCATGCCATCGCTAACAACGGCTGCAATAGTATTGGTGCTAAAAATAGCATCTGTTATATTTTGCTTTGTCAGGTCAAGTAACACACTAAATGTATGACCCAATCCGGTAAATATGGTTGGTAACAAAATACTTTGATCTGGCAGCAATAATAACCCAGCACGCATTGTCAACAGGTGTCCCGCCAGGTTGCCGCTATCGACGGTTGATACATAGACAGGATTTAAAGGCTTTAGACTTAGTGTGTCATACCAGTTATAGAAGTGGCCTTGATAACGTTCTAACTGCCCCATACTGCGCATCGTATTTTCAGTACGGATCAGCAGTTGCCCCATATCGATATACGCAAAATCATAGGCAGAAAAATTTGCCAGTAGCGCCAATCCAATATTGGTGGGCGAGGTCCGGTGAGCGACCACGGCAACCGGGTGTTCTTGCAGATTATCGGGTGGTAACCAGTTGTCCTCTGGACCTACATAGGTTTCAAAAAACGACCAGGTTTTACGTGACAGACGATGTAAAAATACCAGCTGATTCGCCTCTAAAACAGAGCGCCGCTCAGGAATAGGCAAACTTATACGCCAGGCAATTACAGGTGAAATCATCCACAACAATAAAAATGGCAATGCTAAGGATAAAGAACCTGGACGTAAGCTAACAATGGACACTAAAACCAGAATGGCAAATACGGGTGCGCTCCACATAGTGCGTAGTGATGCAAACAGCGTTGTACCGGCTTTTTGATTTGATTCGCTAGAGGGATTCCACTCCAGCAAACGGCGATGTGAAATCCATTTTCGCCATACCGTTCTGAATATCGCATCCAAACTATAAAAAGCTTCGTAAGGAAGGAAGGCGAGATTTAGTAGCGCATTCGTCGTGTGTTGCTCCATAGACCGGAAGCTGGCAACCAGATGCTGACGGATTAGTACTTCACGCGGCTTTCGTAGTAACTCCAGTACGGATGCAGCCAACGACGGCAAAAATAAAACGGCAAGAACAGAAATACTCCATAGCCACGGCGATGGTAATTTAATCCAACCCAGCACCAATAGCATTAGCAAGACAGACGACGTCAAACTACGTCGTAAATTATCTAAAATTTTCCAACGTGACAAGGTAGACAGCGGATTTGGTTTGCGGATGCTATTACTTGTTTTGATTGGCGCAGTTGAGGAGCCAGCTTCAAACTTCGTATTTTGATCAGCGATAGATTCACTTTGAGCAGCGGACGATTTTTTAGAAGTTGATGCAGCACCCAAACCATCAGGACTACTTAATACAACAGGTACTTTAGGCATGAGCCAGGATATCAGTTGCCAGTCGCCACGAATCCATCTGTGACGACGACTGACATCTGCGCTATAACGTGAAGGATATTCCTCATGCAATTGAAGATCACTGATTAAGCCTGCACGGGCATAACAGCCCTCTAGCAGATCATGACTGAGTATGCGATTTTCTGGCAATTGCTGGTGCAATGCCTGCTCAAACGCATCCACATCATAAATACCCTTACCGATGAACGACCCCTCCTGGAACAAATCCTGATAGACGTCGGACACCGAGCGCGTATAAGGATCTATCCCGGCCTCTCCACCACATAATTTTTCATAAATTGAGGCGTTGGCGCTAGGCAGACTAGCTACTACACGCGGTTGCAATATGCCATAGCCCTCCACCACACGCTGTTTGACTTCGTCGTAATGTGCATGGTTCAGCGGATGCGCCATCGTTGCAATAAACTGGCGCGCTGAGTCCCGTGGTAATTGCGTATCTGAATCTAAGGTAATGACGTACTTAACGCTGCTCAGAGCGAATACATCACCGACAATTCTCTCAAACAATGTATTGCGTTGCTCACATCCTTCGCCAGTTAATATGTCGCAAGAACCATTGCGTAAAAACGCATTTAAGTTAGATAACTTGCCGCGTTTTCGCTCATATCCCATCCACATTTGTTCTTGAGGATTCCAGCGACGTGCTCTATGTAATAATAAAAATGGACTTGTTTTATTCGAGCCCGTATTTTTAGTGTAGCGCTCGTTCAACTCAGTAATTAATGCTACGGCTTGCTCCACCAAAGCATCATCGGCCGGCGTTGTTTCAGTCTGTGCATCTGGCAAATCCGTCAATAAACAAAACCTCAGATTATCATCCCGGTTAGCGAGGTAACGCACCTCTAAAGCCTCGCATAAACTCTCAATATTCTGAACATGAAACAACATCGTCGGTACAACTACTAGAGTACGCGCCGACGATGGAATGCACTTAGAAAAGTCCATCCGCGGCAAAGCCTGTGGCGTTGCTAATACGGTGACCAGCCAATTGATTAAAGCAATCGCCAATTGACTGCTGGCAATAACCACAATCACCCCCAGCAATGCAAGCATATAGTCACGAACACCATCGCCGTAAGAATGAGTCAGTAGAACAGAGGTGAAAATGGTAGTGAGTAAAGCGATGGAGCCTAGATAAAGGCGTAGGGGAATTTTTTTACTCTTTTGGGCCAGATTCCTGAATACACCATACCGGACATTAATGCGCTTTTCTAGCGCGGGTAAGCCATTCCCAATCAAGTAATAACCGATATGCGCAGTGCGGATATCAAGACTAGCCTCATCACCACTAAGTTTGGCGGCCAACTCAGATAACAACAAAGCTTGCTGTGCGACTTCAACCTCTGTCAATACAGAGTGTTTTGCAAGATCTTCTATCACGTGCCGGTAAGAATCGCGGGTAGAAAAATCCATCTTATTGTAGATGTCTGCATGGTCAAGACTGAGCACATACTCAACATGACTCATAGTTTCTACAAACTCACGCCAGTCCATCGTCCCTAAAAAACGCAAACTGCAAATGCTATTACTGATCGATACTTGATCCGCCGCCTGCCGTTGGCTTTCTACCTGGACCAGATGCTCTATCGTGGTACCGGATTCCGCTAAGCGTTGCGATATCCAAGTCAAAGGCAGCGTTAACGCAGGGCTTTGACCTTGCAAACGGCGCGCTACTTCGGCCACAAAAGCGCTGTCTAAGGTTGGCTCCGAACGCGCCATATCGGCGACTAATAAAATTAATTTACTCGGATCTTTTTCTGCCGCCTCGATCATCTGATCGGCCCAGCTATCGGCTAAATTTCTATCGACGCGACTAGATGCAATACGAGTCGCTACACGACGTAAATTTTCAATCAACGCTAAGCGCAGCATGATAGGAATAGCCCATAGCTCACCTAATTTGAGCACGGTCACTTGTTGATAAGCGGCGACAAATCGACTTAAGCCTTCAGGATCAACCCTGCCGTCACCATGTGAAATAGTCTCTAGCGCAATGTCATATACCCTTGGGCGATTGCTATACGTACCTTTAATCAAGCGCGGTAACTCTTTGCTATACCCTTTGGGGAGATGCTGCTTTGCCGTACGAATCTGCTCTTCAATCAAATAAAAATTATCCAGTAACCATTCAGCCGCAGGCGTAATTTGACGATTATCTTTTAATGCGGAAGTCAGTGCGGCACAAGCACTGATCAGTGCTTCTTCATTATCAGCCAGACGAGATAAAAGCTGATCGGGCTTTTTGTCATGATGTACTTTGTGGGATTTTGCCAGTACGCCACCATGATGTTCCATCTGAGCGGCACTAAACAACTCTGACTTTAATGGCGGCAATGCGCTCTCATCGTCTGAATTAAATCTGAGGGCAGTAATTTTTTTTAACATGGGAGTCGGGCTTTACGATGATGGTTCGTGCACTTAAGGTGTCCAGATACTTAAAATCCGGACAGGTAAGTTATGCAGAATTGACCATGAGTGAGTGCAAAATTAGTGCAAAGTTAATGCAAGGCATAAGTAAATAAATTACAAATAGCTATTACTTTCTTATAGGCTTTAACTTTAAAAAACTCGGTACGCCAACGTACATAGAAACTATCTTGATCAAAATGAGTTACATAAATTGATGTGCAGAAATATCCTTAAATATTTCAGCGGTGCGCTTTAATAAGAGCAAAGCTTGAGGAGGTTTTTGAGGCAAACGTGCGCTATCGTACAGATCATTTAATCAACACTCTTTAATCTGTAACTACTGGATTTGAGACAGCTTTAGCAGTATTCAGTACAGACCGCAACTAGCGTTCCGCTAACAAGCTGCCTCATCAGTTATTCAATTCATTGCGAAGTAAATTGGTGGAATCGTCCATTATTTAAAGGAGAAACAATCATGAATAAAGACCAAGTCAAAGGCGCAGCAAAAGAAATTACTGGTATCGCTCAAGAAAATGCTGGTAAATTAGTCGGCAATAAAGAACAGCAAGCTAAAGGTTTGTTGAAGCAAGTCGAAGGCAAAGTTGAGAAAAGTGTTGGCGACGCCAAAGAAGCAATTAAAGATTCACTCAAAAAGTAATTTGGGTAAAACGAGTGACGTAATAAGCTAAGAAGCCAAGTTACGTTGGAGGGGGCATTGATTGAATGATCGATGCCCCTTAATTTTTTTCGTCTGGTTTTATCGAGAAACTGCATATAAATCCACGTATACAACTCCCTGCAAAAACATATAAGTAATTAGATCAGAAAGATGAAGTCGACATCTACTTAATATTGATCAGCTACATATACTCCCCTCTATTTATAATAAATATCAACGATAGGCCATATAATTTATGGACAATATAAATATACACACTACCAGTATATATATTGGTAACATAGAGAATAACGCTGAGACAAAGTAAAACCCAGTGTAAAAATATAAGGACATCAAACTATTTCTGTGTTTTTTTGTCTTCCACATGAGACATCTTCGCTCACTTCCTCTTCATTTTTTACTCCAAATAAATTCTTCTGACTTAAGGCTTTCTTAAAACTATAATATAGTCCCCTACCCTATATTTAGAGATCAGACATGGGTCATACTGTCCGCAATAAACAGAAGCTTCTTAACCGTGTACGCCGTATCCGTGGACAAATCGATGCGATTGAGCGTACTTTGCTTGAAGAAAGTAGCTGTATCACCGTACTGCAGCAGCTCACGAGTTGCAGAGGCGCGATGAACGGCTTGCTTGCCGTTGTACTGGAAGATCACATCCGCACTCATCTGGTCGATGCTGAGCCACATGATGGAGAAGAGAGTGACGGCAAAGAACAGTTGGTAGAAATCATTCACAGCTATTTTAAGTAGACTGAAGCTTAGAGATTATTAAAAATTAGTTGAAATAATTATTAAAGGTAACGCTATGAGCAGTTTGTACGAAACGCCCTTTTCGCTTGGTCATGACCATGTTTTTTTAGGTGAAAGTCACGACAAAAATGGTCGTAAAACCTGGGCAGTGATTGTGCTTTGTAGCGCCATGATGATTGCAGAGATCATCGGTGGTAGCCTATTTGGTTCTTTGGCGCTGGTAGCCGATGGCATGCACATGTCAACCCATGCAGGTGCGATGTTAATTGCGGCGCTTGCTTATACCTATGCCCGCAAACATGCGAACAATCCACGCTTTGTCTTTGGTACCGGCAAGTTAGGTGATCTGGCAGGTTTTACCAGCGCGATTATCTTAGCGATGATTGCGTTATTGATTGGATATGAAGCGATTGCTCGTCTATTGTCGCCAGTGCCAATTCATTTTGATGAAGCAATTCCCATCGCAGTCGTAGGCTTATTAGTGAATATTGTCAGTGCATGGTTGTTAAGTGGCGATCACCACGGGCACTCTCATGGCCATAATCATGACCACAAACACCATGAAAAACACGAAGATAGTCACGATCATGCAGAAGAAGTTCAACAGATTAAGACCTCCGCTGGTGTTATTGCGCTCTCAATTTTTGAAGATGGAGTCCCACCGGTATTTCGTATCGCCTTGAACGATTTAAAAGTCACATTATTAGCGCAAGATGTAACAGTGACGACGATCCGCTCTGATGGCACACGTCAAGTTTTTGGGTTTGTAAAAAAATCTGATTATCTTGAATCAACGATGGCGATTCCCGAGCCGCACGAATTTAAAATACTTCTCGCACTACCTGATAGTGAACACAGTGCTACGTTTGAAGAGCATGCGCATGGTGATGAACATGGACATGCGGAACATGACGATCATGGTATCGATACGCGCGACCATAATATGCGAGCCGCTTACGTCCACGTGATTGCGGACGCTGCCGTATCTGTACTGGCTATCATCGGCTTAGTTTTAGCGAAAATATATGGCTGGTTATGGATGGACCCATTGGCAGGTATTATCGGCGCTCTTGTCATCGCCAACTGGTCTTATGGCCTGATCCGCGATACTGGCGCGATTTTGATGGATGTTAGCCCAAGTGATGCGCTGGCAAATAAAGTGCGCATCGCGGTAGAAAATGCTGGTGATAAATTAGTCGATCTACATGTATGGCGTCTTGGTCCCGGGCACTTTGGTGCAGTAGTATCAGTCGTCACTAAAGTCGCACAGCGTAATCCAGCTTTTTATCATACCGAATTAAAGCGGGTAAAAGGGCTGTCACATATTACGGTTGAAGTCCATCCAGAAGCGCTTATTGGTCCAATAGCAATTTGAAAACCGACCATAGAAAATATACCCAATGAGTGCCAAATCACCTTGTATTGAGGTCTGTAAGTTTGATGGTAAAACAGGATATTGCATCGCGTGCCTGAGGACACGCGAAGAATGTAAAGATTGGAAAAAAATGAAAGACAATCGACGCCATCAGATATTGCAAGATCGTCCAAAACGCGAAGTTAAATTACAAAAATAAGATAGATCAAATATCTTAAAAAAATTAACCAATGATTTAAATCAATCTTAATTAGTCTGGATTAATCTCAATGCATGTTATTAATATCCTTGATGATCTGATAGCACTCACAAGACACCGATGCTAAGCCTGCCTCATCAAGGATTTTTATTTGTCCTCTGCTATAACCGATTAAATTTCGTCGTTGCAGCGCACTAGCCGCTTTGGTGACACCGACCCGTCTTACACCGAGTGAATGAGCAATAAACTCATGGGTTAAATGAAATTCTAGCGACTGTAAATGATCTCTGGTCGTCAACAGAGATCGTGCCAGCCGAGCTTCCAACATGTGAAATGTGCTACAGACGGCAATTTGGGTTGTCTGTGCTAAAAACCGGTTAACGTAGTTAAATAAAATTAATTGCAACTGAGGATTTTTTTTACACTCTACAATCAGATTTTCAGAAGAAATTTTGATCGCTCTGCCAGCTTTCTGGACAATCGCTCTGGCTTGCACTCTGAATGCTACTACTCTATTTTCAGCGTTAAGTGCGTTGTCGTGAGTTGCGGGTGCAATCAAATTCGGTGACATCCCAACGACACCCTCATTACCGACCAATCCTACCTCAAGACTCGTTCGCATATTTAATACGCCGAGAAGAGAAATGAGACAATCCTCTGGAAAATAAATGTCCTCAATCTGCTGCCCAGGCTCAAATAATACCTGGCCATATTCCAGATGAACGACATCGCAATGCTTACCTAAGTGCTCTTGTTCGTCGCTGGATAAACCAGCGAGCAAACGATTGGCCAGAGGAGTATAAAACTTCATCAAGTATTCCTCATTAGTATTCGACAATTTACGGTCGGAGTATGTTTTAGAGAATACCTAAGCCATCTGACACCGTATGTACGATAACGAACAGAACCGAGAAACTATCTGGACAGGTCAAATAATTAGAAATTTTAATCAGTTACCCTGCCAGTCGTTAGCGTAGGTATTAATTTAGTCATTGACTGAGGTATTAGCTTAGCTGCCAGCAGCGTGGCAGTGGTCGTGATGTTTTGCGCTATTGCAGCGTTACGGCTATAGATATCATTGAGCTAATCCATTCGCGAGCATACTGGCGAAAGCATCAGCAGGCAGTGGGTGCCCAAAAAAATATCCTTGTCCCTCTTCACATTGTTTCTCTTGCAGAAAATCTAATTGCGTCTGTTGCTCTACACCCTCTGCAATGACTTTTTGTTTTAGACTGCTACCCATCGCAATCACTGCACTAGCAATTACACCACTATCTGTAGCAGAGCCAATGTCTTTTACAAATGATTGATCAATTTTGAGTACATCAATTGGAAATTGATTTAGGTAACTCAAGCTAGAATAACCCGTACCAAAATCGTCCACCGCCAACTGTACTCCCATTGCTTTAAGTTCTTTCAGTATCGCCGTGCTGGACTCTGCATCGCGCATCAACACGCTTTCGGTAATTTCTAGTTGCAGACGATCTGCCGCTAATCCTGTTTGCTTTAATACTTCGGCAACGCCATCAACAAAATCATATCGACGAAATTCTACCGCCGATATATTGACTGCAATTGACTCCAGCTTTAAGCCTTGATCTTGCCAACGTTTGATTTGTGTGCAGGCTTCATGCAGTACCCAACGACCAATCGGTACAATCAAACCACATTCTTCCGCAATCGCCACAAAACGTCCGGGTGGCACCATACCCCATTTGGGATGATCCCATCGCAACAAAGCCTCTGCGCCGGTGATAGCTCCCGTGGCTAGATTGATTTTTACCTGATAGTACAAAACAAATTCCTGGCGCTCAAGCGCACGCCGTAAATTGGTTTCAATTAACTGCCGCTCCACTGCTTTTACATTCATTTCATTTTTAAAAAATTGGAAGTTGTTCCGACCTTTTTTCTTGGCTTGATACATGGCAGTATCAGCATTTTTAATTAAGGTTTCAGCATCTTGTCCATCCGTTGGATAAACGCTGATTCCTATGCTGGTAGTGATATACAACTCATTTTCCGGATTACTTGTCAGCGCATGTGATTCGGCCAAAGCAAGCAAAATTTTGTCGGCAGTCAGTGATGCAAATTCTGCGCCTTGCTCCTCCGCTACCAAGATCACAAACTCATCGCCACCCTGCCGACTCACTGTGTCTGACGCACGGACACAAGAGGTCAGGCGTGTAGCAACGGACTGCAATAATTTATCGCCAATAGCGTGACCTAAAGAATCATTGATATGCTTAAAATTATCTAAATCAAGAAACAAAATAGCCAGATGCGTACCTTGTCGCTTAGCCAGACTGATGGATTGCTCAATACGATCATTCAGCAACACACGGTTAGGCAAATTGGTCAGAAAGTCATATTGAGCCAGATGTACCATTTTAAGCTTCATCGCTCGCTCCGCGGTAATGTCGTGAAATACGATCACTGCGCCAGCAATTTTTCCGGTGGAGTCATGAATAGGTGAGGTCGAATCTGCAATCGCCACTTCGGTTTTATCGGCTCGAATTAGAACGGTATCTGGCGCTAAGACTACGACTGTATCTTGCTGTAATACCAGATTAACCGGATTTTGTACTGGCTCTCGTGTTTGTCCATTGATGATGGGCATAACTGTGCTAATCGGATGTCCGCGTGCCTCGTCCCTGGACCACTTAGTCATTCGTTCGGCTGCCATGTTTAGATATTCGACATTACCTGACAGATCGGTACCAATGACCGCATCACTAATCGAATTAAGGGTTATCTCGGCCAAAGCTTTCTCCAGATAATTGGCTTCTTCTACCGCTTTGCGATGGATAATATTGCGTAAAGATTGAGGTACTAAATAGCTGCCAAAATGACCTTTCGTCAGATAACCCTGTGCTCCTTTTTGTACGGCTTCAATCGAGACTGCTTCAGCCTCTTCTGCTGACAATGTGAGGATAGGAATATGCGGTACAGCCGAATATAGCCGGTCAAAAGTCGTAATTCCCTGGCTATCAGATAGATTTAAATCTACCAAAATAGCGTCTGTTTTATTAAGCGTTAAATAGTGCAATGCCGTACAAAGCTGTGTCTGCAATTCGATCTCAAACGGACCATCTCTGGCACGATCAAGTATGTCACTCAATGTGACAGCATCAGCGGGAATGCTAGTAATAATCAAAATACGATTAACCATACGATTTGCTCCCGGCAGTATAAGTGCGGGTAAGCGATAGCCAGCCAGCACCGCTACAAAGCTGTTTGCTGGCAGAGGTAATTTGGATAATCAGATCAAAGATGTTGTAAAAAAATTCCTGCGATCCCTTGACAAACAACCCCATGGATTTAGTCTTTTGATTTTTTTGGATCAGAAATAGAGACCACATATAGATTCCTAGAATTGTTTTTCAATCGTCTGATAAAGCTACTTATTGAACAATCTATCGTCTGTGCGTCGACGCACATAGTGAGAAAAAACGTTTATAAAATCAAGTATTTGTCTCAATCGCGACAGCGATTTTATTTATTCAATTCATGGCTGCATGTGTGCTCTATCGCGCATAGATTTTTTACACTTCGTGGTGCGCTAAAAAAGAGAAATTCAATGTGAATTTCTCTGCACCTTCCTTCGGTCTCATCTCACACTTTTAAACCAAATTTGAAGCAAAGCTCCACAAATCATTAATGCTTATTTCTCAAAGTCCGATGCAAAACCATCTTCTAGCAGCCTTACCTGCTGCTGAGTTTGATCGCCTGTCTGATCAGCTGGAACTGGTATCGCTGCATCAAGGAGAGGCTCTGTATGAATCTGGTATGCGTTTGCAATATGTGTATTTCCCGATTACCTGTATTGTCTCGCTGCTATATGTTTTAGAGAGCGGCGAGTCTGCGGAGATCGCTGTTGTCGGTAACGAAGGGATCGTTGGCATATCTATTTTTATGGGTGGCGACACTACCCCCGACCGTGCCCTGGTACAAATTGCAGGTTACGCTTATCGCCTGCGTGGGAATTTACTTAAAGAAGAATTTGATCGTGCCGGCCCGGTGTTGCGGTTGCTGCTACGCTATACGCAAGCATTGATCATACAAATGACACAGACCGCGGTATGTAACCGGCATCATTCTATTGAACAACAATTATGCCGGTGGTTACTGCTCAGTGTTGATCGCTTGTCCTCCGACTCTTTGATCATGACTCAGCAAATGATCGCCAATATGCTGGGCGTACGTCGTGAGCGAGTCACTGAAGCAGCAGGCAATTTACAACGTGCCGGACTCATCCAATACAGTCGCGGTGCAATTGAAATAATCGACAGATCCGGTCTGGAAGACGCTGTATGCGAATGCTATTCAGTAATTAAACATGAGTTTGACCGCCTGCTTAATGACATCCCGCATTTAGATATTGAGCCAGTGACCAGATCGTCATAGCACTTTTCATCGCAATACCATCCTTAATCATCAAGCTACAGCGTCGGCTTAGTCGGCTTGGTCGGCTTGTACAGGACTGAAGCCGATTTTCTCTCTTCGCTTTTCGCGGCCAGCAAACCAACATAAATTATGTGGCATAACGCACATACACGCGCGGTGTTTTTTGATATTCTGCACACAGATACTTTAGTCTAAATAATCTATGTCATCCCTACAATGGGATTTCTACTTTCAACTATCCAATGACGACATCTCATAGCCCGACGCAAAATCATTTACTTGCGTCTCTTCCTGCTGCTGAATTTGACCGTCTGTTTCGTCATTTAGAACTGATAAAAATGCCGCTCGGCCAAATATTGTACGAAGCTGGTGGACAGTTAAAACACGTCTACTTTCCAACGACGTCTATCGTGTCCTTGCTGTATGTTTTAGAAAATGGAGCGTCAGCTGAGATTGCTATTGTCGGCAATGAGGGCATACTCGGCATCTCCTTATTTATGGGTGGAGAAACAACGCCAAGCCGCGCCATAGTTCAAAGTGAAGGCTTTGGCTATCGGCTTAAAGCGGAGCATTTGAAAGAAGAATTCAACCGTGCAGGGCCAGTGTTGCGCTTGTTGTTACGCTATACCCAAGCATTGATCACACAAATGACACAAACAGCGGTATGCAACCGACATCATTCTATTGAACAGCAATTATGCCGCTGGTTATTATTAAGTCTGGATCGCTTACCGTCAGATAATTTAAAAATGACGCAAGAACTGATCGCTAATATGCTGGGTGTGAGGCGCGAAGGCGTGACCGAGGCCGCAGGTAAACTACAAAAAATGGGATTAATCAAATACGCTCGTGGCAACATCGAAGTTATTGATCGCCCTCGATTAGAAAAAACTGTTTGCGAATGTTATGCCGTCGTTAAAGCAGAATTTGATCGCTTAATCACCGATATACCTAAAGGCGATCCAAAACATATATTAGGCGCCTCCGATAGAAGAACTAATCCCAAACGATCCGATAAAGTCGATACTAATAATCGGCAAAACGATAACTAAAACCGCCTGCAAATCTGCAGGCAGATCAATCTAGTCCAGCAACTACATGGTAATAATCACCTTCAACGCCTGAGTCTCTGCCGCATGCTGAAAAGTATCATAGGCTTTGATGATGTCGTTGAGTTTGAACTGATGGGTAATCAATAATTTGGGGTCGATCTTTTTTGACTGCACTACGTTCATCAACATTGGCGTGCTAACCGTATCAACCAGTCGCGTGGTGATGGTGATGTTCCGATCCCAGAGATTTTCCAGAAATAAATCCACCTTAGTGCCATGCACGCCCACATTGGCGATAGTGCCACCTGCTGCGATGATTTTTTCGCATAGTTCAAATGTGGCAGGAATACCGACAGCTTCGATTGCGGTATCCACCCCGCGCTGATCGGTTATCGCCATCAAGGATTCGACCGCTTTACCATTCTTGCTATTAATCGTATCGGTGGCGCCAAACCGTTTTGCCACTTCCAGACGATGATCATCCAGATCAATCATGATGATTTTTGCGGGTGAATAAAATTGCGCTGTCAGCAAAGCAGCTAGCCCGATGGGGCCAGAGCCGACAATCGCGACGGCTGATCCGGGAGCGACTTTGCCGTTAAGGACACCGCATTCAAACCCGGTTGGCAAAATATCGCTAAGCATCACTAAAGCTTCTTCATCTGCGCCAGCCGGTATTGGGTAGAGGCTGGTATCTGCATGCGGAATACGCACATATTCTGCCTGTGTTCCATCGATCTTATTCCCTAAAATCCAGCCGCCTGTTGTGCAATGCGAATACATACCACGACGGCAGTATTCACATTTACCACAAGACGAGATACACGAAATCAAGACATGATCACCAACCCGAAAAGCGGTGACACCTGCGCCGATACTATCGATTATGCCTACCCCCTCGTGCCCGAGAATGCGCCCTGGTGCACAGCTTGCTACATCGCCTTTGAGAATATGCAAATCAGTGCCGCAGATAGTCGTCTTTAGCATCCTGACGATGGCATCACCGGGCACTTGTATGACCGGTCTGGGCCGCTCTTCAAGCGCCTTCAGTCCTGAACCACGGTATACAAATGCTTTCATCATCGTCCCCTATTGTTCTTACAAATTGTTCTGCAATAGAGGCGACAATGCGCCGTTGGTATCGGTTGTGTCTGTTCGGTGTCTAACTTATGGAATCGCTTTATTTATATGTCTTTTTTATGTGTCTTTTTAAAAAACAGTTAGCTGTGAAGTAAAATAATTTCACACCATATTTTCCGGTCGTACCCACTCGTCAAATTGTTCTGGCGTCACATAAGCCAATGCCAATGCCGCCTCCCGCAAAGAGCTACCGTTGGCATGTGCGTACTTGGCGATTTCTGCTGAACGGTCGTAGCCTATGTGGGGATTTAGTGCGGTGACCAGCATCAAGGAGTTGCCTAGTAGTTCGGCGATGCGTGTGCGGTCTGGCTCCATGCCACGTGCACAATGCAGATCAAGACTCATCATGGCATCGGTCAGCAAGCGTACGCTTTGTAAAAAGTTGTGCGCGATCATGGGTTTAAATACATTCAACTCAAAATTACCCGATGCGCCACCGATGCTTAAGGCGACATCATTGCCCATCACCTGACAACAGACCATCGTCACGGCTTCGCATTGGGTTGGATTAACTTTGCCTGGCATGATAGAACTACCTGGCTCATTTTCCGGGATATGTAGTTCGCCCAAACCACAACGCGGGCCAGATGCTAACCAGCGGATGTCGTTGGCGATTTTCATCAAAGCAACCGCCAGAGTTTTGAGTGCGCCATGCGCGCTGACCAAAGCATCATGGGATGCGAGCGCGGCAAAGCGATTGCCGGCACAACGGAATCCCTGCCCTGTTTCGGCCCCCAATTCTGTCGCAACGCGATCGCCAAATTCTGGATGGGTATTCAAACCCGTGCCCACCGCGGTACCGCCAACCGCTAGATCAACCAGCGAACTTAAACTGTTGGTAATCACTTGATCGGCGTAATCTAACTGCGCCACCCAGCCCGACATTTCTTGTCCTAAAGTGAGTGGCGTTGCGTCTTGCAAATGGGTGCGACCGATTTTGACGATATCTACAAATGCCACTGCCTTGTTATGTAAAGTGGTACGCAAATTACCCAGCACAGGTAGTAAATCATGAACAATGCTCAGGCTCGCTGCCACATGCATGGCTGTCGGAAAAATATCATTCGATGATTGTCCCAGGTTGACATGGTCGTTAGGGTGAACCAGGCGCGCAGTACCACGGCTGCCGCCTAATATCTCAGAAGCACGGTTGGCCAGCACTTCATTCATATTCATATTGGTTTGGGTACCCGATCCGGTCTGCCATATCGATAAGGGAAAAGCATCAGGATGCATACCTGCCAGCACCTCGTCCGCAGCCCGGATAATCGCCGACGCCAAGCTGGCATCTAGCAAACCCAGATCATCATTGACCACCGCGCAGCTACGCTTAACACGCGCCAAAGCCATTAGTAAGGCAGTCGGCATACGCTCAGTAGAAATCGCAAAGTGATGCAGCGAGCGCTGTGTCTGTGCGCCCCACAACGCATCTGCAGGAACCTCAATATCGCCGTATGAATCGTGTTCTATTCTTATTTCTTCGTTCATGGTCTTGTCCTTTTTTATCTGTTCTTGATCTGCTTGCCTCTGGCATCCAGCATCTAGTATAGGCAATTAATCAATATTTTTATCAGCATTCAATCAGCTGTCATGTGGATAGTTTTAAAGATGCTAGTTTTATGACGTCGGCTTGAGCATATCCGCTCTTACACTCGTAACACTCTTTTACGACTTTTTATTGGCATTTTTTTGCGTCAACTTCCATGATGCAACTATGTAGCAATGATCAGGTAATGCATCAGCCAATACATCAGCTAACACCGGTCTGAAAAAAAGCAAATTGCCTTAGCTAATCAAGTAACTATAATAATTATTCGTCCTCACCCTTTTATCTGGAGTCTTCTATGTACTTTGCGAGCTGGTCAACTAAATTAGTACGACAGTTGCTAACGACCAGTTTAAGCCTGGCCTTCAGTATTCCTGCCGCTGTTGCTACAGCTAGCTCAGTGACAACCGATATGCAGTCCACCAAGAGCGACGTCGGCGTCATCCCCAATACCGAGGACGCCGCACTGCATGTGCTTAACCGTCTAGGCTACGGACCCAAACCAGGCGACATCAATAAAGTCCTGCAAACGGGGGTAAAAAATTACATTCAAACCCAGCTTCATCCAGAAACGATTCCCCTGCCTGACACATTGGTAAGACGACTAGACTCCTTAAGCACCGAAGAAAGCACTACCGGTCAAATGCTGGGCGACTATTTGATGGCACGTAAAGAAGTGAAGGAAGCTAAGAGTGACAAAGACGGTAAGGAGAATGCGGACAATAAAGACGACAAGCAAAAAGGCCGTGAGATCTTGGTCCGGATGGCAGAAAATACTGCAGAATCCCGATTGGCACGCGCTATAGAAAGCCCGCGGCAATTAGAAGAAGTGATGGTCGATTTCTGGTTTAATCACTTCAATATTTTCGCTGGCAAGGGTTTAGATCGCGCACTCATCCTCAGCTATGAGCGCGATGCAATTCGCCCCAACGTATTTGGTAATTTCCGCACTTTATTAGGTGCAACTGCTAAGCATCCGGCGATGTTATTTTATTTAGACAACTGGATGTCAACCTCGGCTGACTACCAGCCTCGCCGTGGCCGAGGTGGCAAATTCGGCCAGCTTAGTCCGACTAAAAATAAACCCACAGGTTTGAATGAAAACTATGCCCGCGAGTTAATGGAGCTTCATACTTTCGGCGTGGACGGTGGGTATAGCCAAAAAGATGTAACGGAGTTGGCGCGCATGCTCACTGGATGGACTTTTAACCAACGTGATTTAGTCCGCAACGGCGTCCAGTTCACCTTTAATGCCGATGCACATGACAACGGCCACAAAGTATGGATGGGGAAAGACATCAATCCGCGTGGTCAGCAAGAAGGCGAATTTGCACTCGACATTCTGGCAATGCACCCGAACACCGCGCATCACATCGCGTTTGAACTGGCACAATATTTTGTCAGCGACAATCCGCCAGAGGCCTTAGTCAACAGAATGGCACAACGCTATTTAGATACCAGAGGAGAAATTCGCCCGGTGCTGGAAGTGTTATTTTATAGCCCAGAATTTTTCGATAAAACTGCCATCGGCAATAAGTTTAAAACACCGTACCAGTTTGTCTTATCCTCCGCCCGTGCCAGCGCATTGCCGATCAATAATATCCGTCCTTTGTTAGGTGTTTTATCGCAATTGGGGATGCCTTTATATGGCAGCGTCACACCCGATGGCTATAAAAATACCGAGGCAGCCTGGCTCAATCCCGATGCCATCACCCGCAGAATTAATTTTGCGACAGCCTTAGCATCCGGGCGTTTGCCGCTGGATAAAAAGCTGGATGAGACTAGCCAGACGATGGGCAAAAAGCAATTAGAGAAACAAGCCGACGGCAATCAGAAAAATCGCCCCGACCTGCCAGCCTTGGACGCAAACGCTTTATTGGCGACCTTAGGCAGTTCAATCTCGGCACCGACGCGTGAGCTAATTAATGGCAATAAAGAGCAATTACGCGGTGCGTTGGTGTTGGGTAGTCCTGATTTTATGCATCATTAATTTAGATCATCTGTTTGGATAAGCTAATTGAAAATACTAGATTTTTGCCTGCGCTGGCATGACAACCGATAATTTTTGTAGTGATTGTCTGGATGATTAAACATACTCCCAGCATGTATATTTTAATCGTCCATGCAATCTATAGACAATACGGCAATTTATGTAAAAATAATGGGGAGTATATGCTTATATAGACGTGTATTCATCTATCAACATATCTCCCTACCCATTTAATCCGTACTGAATCTGTACCGAAGCACCACTGACCCGTTTGCGAAAAACCTGAAGGAAATTCCATGTTACGTCGACACGTTTTAAAAACACTGGCGCTATCGTCAGGCATTATGTTGCCGCTGTCACGTAGCGCTTTTGCGCTGCAATCGTCGGACGGTGATGTCGCCCAGAAAAAGCTGATTGTGATTATGTTGCGCGGTGCAGTGGATGGTTTAAACGTGGTGGCGCCAGTGGGCGACGCCAACTACCGCCGCTTACGCCCAAGTATAGGATTGGCTAAACCGGGAACAGAATTTGGCGCGATCAATCTGGACGGTTATTTTGGACTGAATCCCGCCTTGGCAGATTTGACGGATTTATGGAATGAGAAAAAACTCGCCTTCGTCCATTCCAGCGGATCACCGGACACGACGCGTTCGCACTTTGATGCGCAAGACTATTTAGAGACGGGCACACCTGGCAGAAAAAGCACGCAAGATGGCTGGATGAATCGCCTCTTGTCTACTTTGCCTGGTGACAAATACCCTACCCGCTCGCTCGCCATTGGTCCGGTAATGCCGCGGATTTTAAGCGGCAATGCCGTAGTCACCAATATCGCCAACGGTGCCGCAGGCAGCAAAGCGACCTTGCTGGATAATCCGGCTATTGGCAACGCGTTTGACAAAATGTACCAAGGCAAAGCGGCCTATTCGCAGCAATATCAGGACGCCAAATCTGCGCATAAAGACATCATGACGGCATCGATGGAAAAAATGGATCACATGGATAAAGTAGAAATGGCAGCCAGCAATGGCGCCCCGCTACCGAATGGATTCCCCCGTGACGCCTCGCGCCTCGCTACATTAATGAAGAATGATCCAAAAATTCAGATGGCATTTTTTGCCTTAGGTGGCTGGGATACGCACGTCAATCAGGGGTCCGATAAAGGCAAACTGGCAAACTTGCTAAGTCCTTTAGGAAAAGGATTAGCCACACTATCCAAACAACTTGGACCTTTATTTGACGACACTACGATCGTCGTGATGTCAGAATTTGGCCGCACCGCGCATGAAAATGGCACCGGCGGTACAGATCACGGGCATGGCAATGTGATGTGGGTATTAGGCGGCAAAGTCGCTGGAGGCAAAGTCCACGGACGCTGGAGCGGCTTGGATGAAAACAGTTTGTACGAAGGCCGCGATCTGGCAATTACAACGGACTTTCGTAGCGTCTTGTCGCAAGTTGCAGAACGCCATCTGCAACTCAGCGACAAACAACTCGCTACGGTCTTCCCCTTAATGCCACGTGCCGATGCGGGTTTGGCCTTGTTTACCTCCTAAGTTGTAGCCTAAGTTGTAGTCTAAGTTAAAGCGTAAATTAAAACGTAAACCAAGCTGGCACACTTATTTTTTGTTGACGACCAATACCGTAAACGTATTATTCATCACCGTTGGCAGATAAATCGTATTGGACGAATGGTCCATCGCCATGGTTCTGGCACCTTTATTGGTCGGTACGTTGGCTACTACGGAATAGTGATTTGCGTCATCCTGATGGATTACCGTTAGTGTTCCGGTTCCGCCGCCATTGGATGTAAATATGGTCGCTGTTTCTGCATCAAAGATCGCGGCGTCCGGGTGTTCTCCAATCGCTACATCGGCTACGCGCTTACCTGTCTTGGCATCGGTCACTGCCATGATTTTATTTTGGCAGGTCGAGAATAAACGTGCATTCGCGGCATCTATCGCCATGCCAGTCGGCTCTTCACAACCGCTTAATGGCCATTTAGAGACTAGCGTATTAGACGCCACATCGATCACATTAATGCCCGCGTTATCTTCAATATTAAGATAAATTTTTCCTGCGCCATCACTCACTGCAAACTCTGGCTTGCCCGTGACTTTGATGCTGGCAATCTCTGTCAGCTTGATTGCATCAATCACGCTAACGTCTTTACTCTTTCCATTAAAGGTAAATAATTTATGTGACGCAGATTCGTAAAAAATGGCGTCTGGATTGATGCCCGATAACTTAATTTCTGCTTTTGTCTGCATGGTGTCCAGATCAAACACGGTAACGCTATTGCTTGCACCATTACTCGTAAACCCCAACTTTAGGTCTTGCGCAAATGCGATGCCGTGGACACCTTTGGTATTGGCAATATTAGCGACTTGCTGACCAGAGGGCAGATCAAGCACCTGCACATGATCACCACGACTAAGGTACAGCCGATGTCGCACGCTATCGATATCGACATAGTCCCATTTAGTCGGAGCACCGAAAGAAAACTGCTGTTGCAGAGCGTAGCCAGACAAGCCAGCTGGCGCGGCTAATGCAGAATTAACTGTAAGTGCGGTAGCAGAACTGAACAGAGTTGCAGCGACTAAGGCAGTTTTAGTGGTCATGATTTTAAGAGGTGAGTTTGAGGGCGGGAACGCAGAAACTTATAAACAAATCGCAACCAAAGATAACAGGTTTTTAATGTTTACATCACTAACGCAAATTGCCCGAGCAAGCTTTAGCGACGATGACAGCATTTAGTAACTAATTTACCAAGAACCGGCGTTGGAACACAAATGGGGCTTTTTTGTGTAAGCCCTTCTGGCATATCGCTGACATCAAAGAAACAATTGCTTACTTCAGAAACAATTTGAATGTAATACAGTTTGGGCTCAATAACTTTGAGTAATCAGAGGTTCTTGCAAAACGAAACACCGGAGAGTAATTTTATTGCGAGAAGCGCAAAATAGATGAGAAAGGAGCGGCCA